>DASQGB010000443.1:0-2169 GCA_035632815.1 Burkholderiales bacterium
GGTGTACGGCGGGGCGGCGTGGCTGACCGAAAGGCGTGCGCTGCGCATGGCCTCTCCTCGCGAGATAGGCCCAGCCACTTTATTAAGTTACTTATCTAAAGTCAACCGGCAGCGAAGCTCGGTTTTCAGCACCTTGCCGTAGTTGTTCTTCGGCAGCGCGTCGACGAAGCGGTACTCGCGCGGCCGTTTGAAGCGCGCGATGTTCTCGAGGCACAGCGAATCGAGGTCATCGGGCGTGACCTCGGCGCGCTTCACCACGAAAGCGACGACTTCCTCGCCCCATTCGGGATGCGGGCGTCCGACCACCGAGCATTCCGCGACCGCCGGGTGCCTGAGCAGCACTTCCTCGATCTCGCGCGGGTAGATGTTCGCGCCGCCCGAGATGATCAGGTCCTTGGAGCGGTCGCGGATGGTGAGGAAGCCCTGGGCATCGAGGCTGCCGACGTCGCCGGTATGCAGCCAGCCGCCGCGCAGCGCTTTCGCGGTGGCTTCGGCGTTTTTCCAGTAGCCCGCCATCACGGCGTCCGAGCGCGTCACGATCTCGCCCGGTTCGCCGGGAGGCAGCTCCTGGTCCTGGTCATCGAAAATCTTCACCTCGACGCCGGTACGGGCGATGCCGCAGGTTTCGAGATGAGAACGCGTTTCGTGCTCGGACTGAGGCAGGCCGGTGATCGTCATCGGGGCCTCTCCCTGGCCGTAGAGCTGGTACAGGCGCGGGCCGAACAGCTCGATCGCGCGCCGCGAGTCGGCGACGTACATCGGCGCGCCGCCGTAGATGATGGTCTTCAGGTTCCGCGGTGCTCGCGCGGCGCGGCTCGCGAGCAGCCGCACGACCATCGTCGGCGCGGCGAACATCGACATGCCGGGCCAGTGCTCGAGCAGGCCGAAGATCTCCTCCGGCTCGAAATGCCCGCTCTCCGGGATCACGTTGACCGCGCCGACCGCGAAGTGCGGCAGGCCGTAAAGCCCCGAGCCGTGCGACAGCGGCGCGGCGTGCAGGACCGAGTCGCCGCTGCCGAGCTTGTCGATGTCGGCGAAGTAGGCCTGGGTCTGGAACAGCATGTTGCGGTGGGTCAGCACCGCGCCTTTGGGGACGCCGGTCGTGCCGCTGGTGTAGAAAAGCCACGCCGGGTCGTCCGGATTCACCTCGGCAGGCGGCGCTTGCCCGTCGCCGCGAATTTCATCGACCGAGAGGCCGCTTGGAATTGCCGCCTGCAAATCGGCGCTGGCAAAACACGCCCTGGCGCCGGAGTTCTCCAGGGTGTAGGCGAACTCCTTGGGATGCAGCTTGGCGTTCATCGGCACCGCCGTTAATCCGGCGTGCCAGCAGGCGAACAGCAGCTCGTAATACTCGGGGCAGTTCTTCATCGCGATTGCAACGCGATCATTCGCCTTCAGTTTTAGTTTGTTGAGTAATCCCGAAGAAAGTCCCTGGACACGGTCAGCGAGCTGCGCGTACGACAGCACAGGCTGTCGCCCGAGCGCCAGCGCCGGCCGCTCAGGCAGCCAGCGGGCGCTGCGCAGCAGCAGGTGAACCAGATTCATGCAGGGAGAAAAGCTGCCGGGCGTTGCGAGCCGTCTCGAGCGCCACCTCTTCGGCGGGACGGCCGAGCGCTGCAGCGACGGCTTTCAGGATATGCGGCAGGAACGCCGGCTCGTTGCGCCGTGCCTTGGGCTGCGGCTGCATGTCGCGCGGCGTGAGATAGGGCGCGTCGGTCTCCAGCAGCAGCCGCTCGCGCGGGATCTCGCGCACCAGCTCGAGGAGGTGCCTGCCGCGGCGCTCGTCGCAGATCCAGCCGGTGATGCCGATATACAGGCCAAGGTCGAGATAGGCGTGCAGCTCCTCCCGAGCGCCGGTGAAGCAGTGCGCTACCGCATCCTTAACTTGATGTTCCTTCAAAAGCTGCGAGAAGCGTGGATGCGCATCGCGCGAGTGGAGAAAAAGGGGTTTCTTCAATTCAAGTGCAAGTTCCACTTGCGCAATGAACCACTTCTCCTGGTCCGGATGCGGCGAGTAGTTGCGGTTGAAGTCGAGGCCGCACTCGCCGATGGCCACGACGTGCGGGTGTTTTGCAAGCTCCCGGAGGGAAGGAATCGTCGTGGAGTCACAATCGCGCGCATGGTGCGGATGAACCCCCGCGGTGGTGAGGAAGTTCAGCTCGAGCGCCT
>DASQGB010000444.1:0-3991 GCA_035632815.1 Burkholderiales bacterium
AGGCCGTCGCGATTGTCGATCAGGCAGGCGGCGGCGCGCTCGGCCACCAGCGCCGGCTGCGCCGCGCCGTCGGCGCGGCCCTTGCGCAGCATCGAGCAGTAGAAGGGCACGCGCGACATGCCGTGCGTGGGGAGGCCCTGCTCCTCGGCGCGCACCAGGTGGCCCGCCGCCGCCTCGGCCATGCGGGCGTGCGCCCCGGCGCGCTCGAGCGCGGCGCGGGCAAGTCGAAACAGTTCTTGCGCGTCCCGCTTCATAACGGGATTCTACGGGGCCATGGGCAGAATGATCGAGCTCACCGCTTCGGATGGGCACAAGCTCGCCGCCTACCGCGCCGACCCGGCCGGCAAACCGCGCGGCGCGATCGTCGTCATCCAGGAGATCTTCGGCGTCAACAGCCACATCAAGGCGGTGGCCGACGGCTATGCCGGGGACGGCTACGTCGCGATCGCGCCCGCGCTGTTCGACCGGGTGCAGAGGAACGTCGACCTCGGCTACTCGCCCGAGGACATCGCCAAGGGCCGGGAGATCCGCGGCTTGGTGAGCAACGACATGGCGATGAAGGACACCGAGGCCGCGGTCAGGGCGGCAGCGGATGCCGGCAAAGTCGGCATCGTCGGCTACTGCTGGGGCGGCCTCGTGACCTGGCTCGCCGCGGCCAAGGTGATCGGACTCGCCTGCGCCGTGCCCTATTACGGCGGCGGCATCCTGGACAATGCCGAGTTGCAGCCGAAGGTGCCGCTGATGGGCCACTTCGGCGACAAGGACCAGCACATCCCGGTCGACGGGGTGCGCAAGCTCGCCGCCAAGCACCCGAAACACCAGATCTTCATCTATGCGGCGGACCACGGCTTCAACTGCAACCAGCGCGGCTCGTACAACGCGCCGGCGGCAAAGCAGGCGCGTACCCGCAGCCTAGAGTTCTTCCGGAAGCACGTCGGCTGAATCGCCGAGCAGCGCGCGCCGGAAGCGGCTCCTGAGCAGCGCGCCGTTGTGCGGCGGCAGCACGAGCGGCAGCTTCTCGTCGATCACCTTCACGGCCGCGAAATTCGGACCGGCGCGGCCGTGGATGTCGGCGCGCAGTGGTCGAATTTCGGCTTGTGCTTCGATTGTTTGCGCGTTTTTGATGCCACATCCCCGCGCGATCGCCGCGAGATCCACGCCGTACGCAGTGTGCGTGGGCTGCATGCCGGTTTCGCCGTAGCGCTCGTTGTCGATCACCACCACGCTCAGGTTGGCCGGCTGCTGTACGCCGATGGTGGCAAGCGAGCCCAGCCCCATCAGCATCTCGCCATCGCCGGTGACGACGAGCACGCGGCGCTTCGGCTGCGCGAGCGCGAGGCCCAGGCCGATCATCGCCGCCTGCCCCATCGCGCCCCAGGTCGGGAAGCTGAGGGGCGAGTCGCCGGCGGCGGTAATGTCCCAGGCGGTCGAGCCGAGCCCGGCGACGACCAGAAGGTCTTTGCGATCTTCAAGCAGAGCTTTCACGACGACGCGTCGGTGCAGCCTCATTGATTCGCCTGCTCCTCGAAGCTCTTGATGCCGATGACGCGCTGCGCGATGAGCACGGCTTCGGCGCCGTGCGCACCGTAGGCGAGGCGCAGCGCCGCGCTCACGTGCGGCGCGATCGCCCGCGCCTCGCCCGCCTGGCGCACAGCGACTCCCATGGTCTCGAGCACGCGCGCGGTGGCCTCGCCCATCGGCACCTGCCATGGATTGAACTCGCCCTGCTCGCCGCGCATGGTGACGATCATCACCAGCGGGAAACGGCACACTTTCACCATGCCGAGCACGTTGACGAGGTTGCCCACGCCGCTCGACTGCATGAGGATCACGCTGCGCTCGCCGCCGAGCCAGGCGCCGGCCGCAAGGCCGATGCCTTCCTCCTCGGTGGTGAGCGGCACCGCGCGCATCGCGCGGTCCGCCTGGCAAAGCTCGATCAGCCGCTTGTGGCCGGCGTCCGGAACGTATCCGATCACGCGCACGCCGGCGCGGGTCAATTCCTTATGCACCTCGGCAGACCAGTCAGGCTGCATTCTTCAGCAGCGACTGTCCGGGTCGCACACGGGTGAAGGCAACGGGCTTCATGGAGATCGAGGAGCCTTGCAGGCTGGTGAACGCCGATGGCTCCAGCGGCCCCGTCTCGGGAAAGTCGGAGCGGTAATGCGCGCCGCGCGAGTCCTTGCGCGCAATGGCGGCGGCGGCGATGGCGCGGCTCACCGCGACCAGGCTTTTCAGGTTGAGCCAGTCGTGCCAGGTCAGGTTGAACGCTCGGTTGGCGTCGGCGAGCGAGCAGGCGTCGAGCTCGGCATCGAGCGCGGCGAGGGCGGCCTGCGCCTCGGCCAGCCCCCTCGCGTCGCGGATGATGCCGACTTTCTCCCACATGATGTCGTACAGATTTTCACGCAAGGGTTCCAGGCTATGAGACGACTTTTTTTGAAAAGGCGTCTCACAAAAAGCGACAGCGGCATCGATTGCGGCCGCATCCGGCTCGCGCCAAGCGCCCTCGCGCGCCACCCACTGCGCCATCGCGTCGCCCGCCACCGCGCCGAACACCGTCGAGTTGGCGACGCCGTTGCCGCCGAGCCGGTTGGCGCCGTGCACGCCGCCGGCATCCTCGCCGGCGACGAAAAGTCCCGCGAGCTCGGTGGAGCAGTCGCCGCGGAACTCGACCCCGCCCATCATGTAGTGCGCGGTCGGGACGACCTCCACCATGCCTGCCGCAAGATCGAAGCCGCAATCCGCGCAACGCTCTACCATGCCCTTGAAGTCCTTGCGCACGCGATCGGGCCCGAGGTGCGCCATGGAAATGTAAAGGCCGCCGTGCGGCGTGGTGTTTCCTTTTCTGATCTCCGAAAGCATGGCGCGGGAAACGACGTCGCGCGTCGCGCGCTCCGCCATCGGATCGTACTGCGGCATGAAGCGCTGCTTTGCTCCGTTCAGGAGATGGCCGCCGGAGCCGCGCAGGCCTTCTTCGAGCACGGTGCCGGTCATGCGCGTGTGCGTGCCGGCGAGCAAGCCCGTGGGGTGGAACTGCACCATTTCCATGTCGCGCAGCGGCAATCCTGCGCGCAGCGCCATCGCCAGCCCGTCGCAGCTCTTGTCGCCCGAGGGCGTGTGGTAGCGGTACATGGTCGGTCCGCCACCGGTGGCGAGCAGCACCGCCCTGGCGCGCGCGAAGACGTACTCGCCGGTGCGCATGTCGATGAACAGCACGCCCGAGATGTTTTTCTGGTCTTTTGATTTGATTAATTCGACGGCGCGGTGTTCTTCCAGCCGAGAAATGGCGCGCGCCCAGACCTGCTCCGCGAGGCGGTTGATGATCTCGATACCGGTGAGGTCGCCCTTGTGCACGGTGCGGTCGAAGCTCTGGCCGGCAAAAGCCTTCTGGTGGATCGTGCCATCCGGGTTGCGGTCGAAGAAGCAACCCAGCTCATTTTCCAATTCTTTTATTCTTTCAACGGCCAAAGTCACGAGCTGCCAGGCGAGATCCTGGTCCGGGAGCCACTTGCCGCCCTCTATGGTGTCCATGAAGTGACGCTCGATCGAGTCTTCCTTTGCCAGGGCGACGTTGTAGCCGCCCTGCACCATGCGCGTGCAGCCGCACTTGCCAAGCAGCCCTTTGACCGCAACGGTGATTTTCAGATCAGATGAGGCTTGGTGCGCGTGCAGCGCGGCGAACAGCCCCGCACCGCCCGAGCCGAGGATCAGGATGTCGGTATCAAGCCGCCGCACGCGGGAATTCCTGACGCTTCACCAGGAACTGCGTCGCAAGGACGATTGCCACGAGAGCGAAGCCCACCACATCGAAAAGCGTCTTGGGGTAGACCAGGAGAACGCCCGCGACGAGCAGCATGATGCGCTCGTACAGGATGGTCTTCTTGAAGAGCCAGCCCTGGAATCCGCCGCACAGCGCCATGATGCCGACCGCGGCAGTGAACGTGACGAGCGCGATCGAGCCCCAGTCGGCGTCGGCCAGCGTCTTGAACGAGCC
>DASQGB010000445.1:0-3287 GCA_035632815.1 Burkholderiales bacterium
TTTTTCATGACCTGGGCACTGGTATTCGAGCAGTTGCTGAACGGCCTGCAGTACGGCGTCATGCTGTTCCTGATGGCGGCGGGCCTGACGCTGGTGTTCGGCATCATGAACATGGTGAACCTGGCGCACGGCTCGCTCTACATGGTCGGCGCTTACCTCGCGGTCGCCGCCACGCAGTGGACCGGCAATTACCTCGCCGGCGTGGCGCTCGGCCTCCTCGGCGCGCTGATCGTCGGCATGCTGGTCGAAGTGATCGCGCTGCGCACGCTCTACGAGCGCGACCACCTCGACCAGGTGCTCGCCACCTTCGGCCTGATCCTGTTCTTTAATGAGCTGATCGCCATCGTCTGGGGACGCGCGCCGCTCTACTCCTCGCTTCCGCCCTGGCTTCAGGGGCACATCAAGCTCTTCGCCGGCTCCACCTACCCGGTCTACCGGGCGGCGGTCATCGTGGTCGGCCTGCTGGTCGCGGCGCTCCTCTGGTACGTCGTGACGCGCACGCGGCTGGGCATGCTGATCCGCGCGGGCGCGTCCAACCGCACGATGGTCGGCGCGCTGGGCGTGAACATCAAGCTTCTTTATACGATTGTCTTCGGCTTCGGCGCGGCGCTCGCCGGGCTGGCCGGCCTGATGGCGGGCCCGATCTACGCGGTGCAGCCGGGAATGGGCGAGCTGATCCTGATCCAGGTGTTCGTCGTCATCGTCATCGGCGGTATCGGCTCCGTCCGCGGCGCGCTGGTCGGCGCGATCATCGTCGGCGTGGTTGACACGCTGGGCCGCGCGTTTCTCAAGCCCCTGCTTGGCACCATGATCTCGCCCCCCGCCGCCGAAGCGGCGGGGCCCGCGCTTGCCTCGATACTCATCTATCTGCTGATGGCCGTGGTCCTGGCGGTCAAGCCGGCGGGCTTGTTCGCGAACCGGTGAGAACCAGGTCGATCCTGTGGGGCAGCGCGGTGTTGCTCCTCATAGCCCTGCCTCCGCTCGTGATGGCGCTCGGCCAGCCTTACTACGTCGACCTGGTGCGGCGCATCCTGATCCTCGCCATCGCCGCCATCAGCCTCAACCTGATCCTCGGCTACGGCGGGCTGGTGTCCTTCGGCCATGCCGCCTATCTCGGCATCGGCGCCTATGCCGTGGGCATCCTCGGCTTCTACGGCATCACCAACGGCTGGATCCACCTATTGGTGGCGATCGGCGCCTCGGCTCTGGTCGCCGCGGCCATCGGTGCGGTGTCGATCCGCACCAGCGGCATCTACTTCATCATGATCACGCTGGCTTTCACCCAGATGCTTTACTACCTCGGCATCTCGCTCGACGTCTACGGCGGCGATGACGGCATGCGCCTCAAGAGCAAGAGCCAGTTCGCCGGGCTGGTCGACCTGCGCGATCCGGTGGCCTTCTACTACGTCGCGCTCGGCGTGATGCTCCTATTCGTGTTCCTGACCTACCGGATCGTCAATTCCCGCTTCGGCATGGTGCTGCGTGCCGCGAAGTCCAACGAGGCGCGCTCCCGGGCCATCGGCTTCTCGCCCTATCCCTATCGCCTGGCCGCCTTCATCATCGCCGGCGCGATGTGCGGCGTGGCCGGCGCCCTGTACGCCAACCACACCAGCTACATCACTCCCGGGCTGATGGCCTGGCACCAGTCGGGCGAGATGATGTTCATGGTGATCCTGGGCGGCATGGCTAGCACCGCCGGCCCTGTCCTCGGAACCTTCGCACTGCTGCTCGTCGAAGAGCTGCTAAAGGGCTGGACCGAGCACTGGCAGGTGATCCTCGGTCCGCTGCTCGTGCTCTCCGTCATCTTCTTCAAGCGCGGCCTCGCCGGCATGTTCTTCCGTCCTGATGCCTAGCCTCCTGGACGTAAAAGGCTTGCGCAAGAGCTTCGGCGCGCTCGTCGCGACCGACAATGTCGAGCTCGAGGTGCAGGAAGGCGAGACGCTGGCGATCATCGGCCCCAACGGCGCCGGCAAGACGACGCTCATCAGCCAGCTCGCCGGCAACCTGCGCCCGGACGCGGGGCGCATCCGCTTCGCGGGCGAGGACATCACCGCGCTGCCCGCGCCCCGGCGCGCGCAAAAGGGCTTCGCGAGATCGTTCCAGATTACCAGCGTCTACCCCGAGTTCAGCGCGCTCCACAACGTGGCGCTCGCGGTGCAGGCGCGCGCCGGCCACAGCTTCCGCTTCTGGCGCGACGCGCGCAGCGACCCGGCGCTCGTCGCGCCTGCGCGCGCGGTGCTGGAGGAAGTCGGTCTTTCCCTTCGAGTGAACGTCCTGGCGGCCAATCTCGCGCATGGCGAGCAGCGCCAGCTCGAGGTGGCGATGGCGCTCGCGACGGGCCCCAGACTATTGCTGCTCGACGAGCCGATGGCCGGCATGGGGGTCGAGGAGTCGCAGCGCATGATCGCCTTTCTCGCCACGCTCAAGCGCAAGCAGACCATCATCCTGGTCGAGCACGACATGGACGCGGTGTTCCGCCTCGCCGACCGCATCGCCGTGCTGGTCTACGGCCGCGTCATCGCCACGGGTTCGCCGGAAACCATAAAAATGAACGAAGAGGTAAGAAAGGCCTACTTGGGAGAGGACGCTTGATGCTCAAGGTGCGCGACCTCGAAACGGCCTACGGGCGCAGCCAGGTGTTGTTTGGCATTTCATTCGATGTCGCTCCGTCCCAGGTCGTCACCCTTCTCGGACGCAACGGCATGGGCAAGACCACTACCGTGCGCTCCATCATGGGAATCACGCCGCCGAGGGCGGGCAGCATCGCTTTCGAAAAAATTGCGTTGGAGAAGATGCCTTCCTACCTGATCGCCCAGGCCGGCATCGGCCTGGTGCCCGAGGGCCGGCAGGTGTTCCCCAACCTGACGGTGCGCGAGAACCTCGTCGCGACGGCAAAGAAACGCGGCGAGGATCCTTGGACCCTGGAAAAAGTGTTTCATCTCTTTGGCAATCTGAGAGAAAGACAAAACCACTACGGCAACCAGCTCTCGGGCGGCGAGCAGCAAATGCTCGCCATCGGCCGCGCGCTGATGACCAATCCGCGCCTGCTCATCCTCGACGAGGCCACCGAGGGCCTCGCGCCGCTGGTGCGGGCCGGGATCTACCGCTCGATCGAGCAGCTGAAGAGCCAGGGCCTGTCGATCCTGCTGATCGACAAGGACGTGAGGGCGCTTACCCGCGTCGCCGACGTACACTATGTCCTGGAGAAGGGCCGCGTCGTCTGGAAGGGCACTTCGGCGGAGCTGGCGGCGAACCGCGAAGTGCAGCACCGCTATCTCGGAGTCTGA
>DASQGB010000446.1:0-6298 GCA_035632815.1 Burkholderiales bacterium
GTGTACACGAGCGCGCCCGGCATATTGTCGAGCGCAATTCGGAGTTGATCCTCCAGACCTGTCGGCCGGTGATCGGCGATGTCTGCCTCGTGCAACCGTGCCATGAGTGCCCCCTCACGCTAGTATAAAACCATGGCTGGCAAAGCGGACTCGGTGCGCACCATCCTGTATGCGCTCGGCGCGAACCTTGCGATCGCGGTGGCCAAGACCGCGGCGGCGGTCTTCACCGGCTCGAGCGCGATGCTCGCCGAGGCGATCCACTCGTACGCCGATTCGGGCAACCAGGGTCTCCTGCTGTGGGGCATGAAGCAGGCGAAGCGCCCGCCCAGCCCCGACTACCCCCTCGGCTGGGGCAAAGCCGTGTTCTTCTGGTCGTTCGTGGTGGCGCTGGTGCTGTTTTCGCTGGGCGGGGTGTTCTCCATCTACGAGGGCTGGCACAAGCTCAAGCACCCGGAAGCACTGAGCTACGCCTGGGTGGCGGTCGGTGTCCTGGTATTCGGCCTCGCCGCAGAAGCGGTGTCGTTGCGAGCCTGCCTGACGGAAGTCAACAAGGTAAGGGGAACGAGAACCCTCTGGCGCTGGTTTCGCGAGAGCCGGCAAAGCGAGCTGGTCGTCATCCTCGGAGAAGATCTCGCTGCGCTCCTCGGCCTGGCGCTCGCTCTAACCGCCATCCTCATCACCATTGCGACAGGCGATCCCGTCTGGGATGCGCTCGGCTCGATTTCGATCGGCGCGGTACTGATCATCGTAGCTGCCGGGATCGCTATCGAGATCAAGGGGCTGCTCATTGGCCAGAGCGCGGAGCCCGAGACCGAGGCACGGATGCGGGATTTCCTTCAAAAACAGGAAAACATCGAAAAAGTATTCCGGGTGCTCACGCTTCAGCTCGGCACCTCGCTGATGGTGGCGGTCAAGGCGAGGATCACGGCGAAAACGACCGCCGAGCTGGTAGCCGCGATTAACCGCGCCGAGGCCGCGCTACGCGTCGAATTTCCCGAGATTCAATGGCTGTTCTTCGAACCCGACATCGCCGACTGACCCTGCGGGGGTAAATCATGGACTGGATCGCTGATCCGACCGTATGGGTGGGGCTGCTCACGCTGGTCGTGCTGGAGATCGTCCTCGGCATCGACAACCTGATCTTCATCGCGATCCTGGCCGACAAGCTGCCGCCGGGCGAGCGCGACCGCGCGCGCATCATCGGGCTGTCGCTCGCGCTGATCACACGGCTCGCGCTGCTGGCGAGCATCAGCTGGGTGATGTCGCTTACCGCGCCGCTGTTCAGCCTGTGGCGGCTCGAGATCTCGTGGCGCGACCTGATCCTCATCTGCGGCGGGCTGTTCCTGCTAGTCAAAGCGACCACCGAGATCCACGACCGGGTAGAGGCCAAGGCGCCGGCGCACGGGGCGCCGCCGGCGCATGCCGCTTTCTGGCCGATCATCGGGCAGATCGTCATCCTCGATATCGTGTTCTCGCTCGATTCGGTAATCACCGCGGTCGGCATGGTCGACCAGCTCGAGATCATGATGGCGGCCGTGATAATCGCCGTGCTGGCCATGCTCGTGGCGAGCAAGCCGCTCACCGCGTTCATCAGCGCGCGCCCCTCGCTGATCATCCTGTGCCTCGGCTTCCTGCTCATGATCGGGCTGGTGCTGGTGGTCGACGGGCTCGGCCTGCACATCCCGAAGGGCTATGTCTATGCCGCGATCGCCTTCTCGCTGCTGATCGAGATCCTGAACCAGCTCGCCGCCCGCGGACGCCTCAAGGCCGCGGCGGCGACATCGCCGCGGCAGCACGTCGCGGACGCGGTGCTCCGGTTGCTGGCCGGCGTGCCTCTCCCCGCTTATCCGGTTTCGAATGAAAAGGTTTTCTTTGGAAAAACCGAGCAGCGCATGGTGCGCGAAGTGCTCGGACTCGCCGAGCAGCCGGTGACGGCGATCATGACCCCACGCGACAAAGTGACGTGGCTCGATGCCGGCGCAGACCGGGACACGGTGCTTGCCACCCTGAGAGCGAGCCCGCATCGCGAGTTCCCTGTCGGCCACGGCTCGCCGGACGGAATCGAGGGCATCGCGCGCAAGGAAGACATCTACGCGCTGTGCCTGGAGGGCAAACCGTTCGACCTGGGAAGCGTGCTGCGACAGCCGCTCACGGCGCGCGCGAGCGCATCGGTGCTTGACACGCTGAATCTCTTCAAGCGCGCGCCGATCGAACTGGCCCTAGTGCTGGATCGGCAGGGCCAAGTCGTGGGACTGGTCACGCGCACCGATCTGCTCGAGGCCATCGCCGGCGAGCTGCCCGACCCGGGAGAGGAGCCGTTGCCGGCAGCCGCGGGAGGATGACCTACTTGGGCTTCTTTTCGGTTATCTGAAAGAAGATCTCATCCGGCCGGGTCATGCCGAGCTCGTAGCGGGCGCGCTCTTCCACCGCCTCGGTGCCCTGCTTGAGGTCGCGCACCTCGGCAGCGAGCGCGGCGTTGCGCGTCCCGATCCGCGCATTCTTCGTCCTTTCCACGTTCAGTTTATTTTCCAGCTGCCAGGCGGTAAGCCAGCCGCCCTTGCCCAGCCAGAGCGGATACTGGATGAGAACAATGAGCGCTCCGAGGATGCCGGCGAGGATTCTCATCGCAGGCGGGAGAAGGCCTCGCGCCCGGGATAGCTCACCGAGTCGCCGAGATCCTCCTCGATGCGCAGCAGCTGGTTGTACTTGGCGACCCGGTCCGAGCGCGACAGCGAACCGGTCTTGATCTGCAGCGCGTTGCTGCCCACCGCGATGTCGGCGATGGTGGTGTCCTCGGTTTCGCCCGAGCGATGCGAGATCACCGTGCCATAGGCCGCGCGCTTGGCGAGCTCGATCGCGGCGAAGGTCTCGGTCAGGGTGCCGATCTGGTTGACCTTGATGAGGATGGAGTTGGCGACGCCCTGGCGGATGCCGTCGCGCAGGATGCGAGTGTTGGTGACAAAGAGATCGTCGCCTACGAGCTGCAGCTTGCTTCCCAGCTTGGCGGTCAGCGCCTTCCAGCCTTCCCAATCGTCCTCGGCCATGCCGTCTTCGATGGAGACGATCGGATAGCGCTTCGCGAGCTCTGCCAGGTAATCGCCCAGTTGGCTTGAGCTTAGCTTCTTGTTTTCCGATTCAAGCACGTAAACGCCGTCGCGGTAGAACTCGGAGGCGGCGCAGTCGAGCGCGAGCAGCACGTCCTGGCCGGCCGCATAGCCCGCGCTGCCGACGGCATCGAGGATCAGCTCGATCGCCGCGGCATGGTTCGGCAGATCGGGCGCGAAGCCGCCCTCGTCGCCTACCGCAGTGGACATGCCTTTCGAGTCGATCAGCTTGCGCAAGGCCTGAAAGACCTCCGCGCCGCAGCGCAGCGCCTCGCGGAAGGACTGCGCGCCGACCGGGACGATCATCAGCTCCTGGAAGTCGAGATTGTTGTTGGCGTGCGCGCCGCCGTTGACGACGTTCATCATCGGCACCGGCATCCTCATCGCCCCCGAGCCGCCGAAGTAGCGGTACAGCGGCAGTCCCGACTCCTCGGCGGCGGCCTTTGCCACCGCCATGGACACGGCGAGGGTCGAATTCGCCCCCAGGCGCGACTTGTTCTCGGTGCCGTCCAGCTCGATCAAAGTCTTGTCGATGAATGCCTGCTCGGTGGCGTCCAGACCGACGATCGCCTCCGAAATCTCGGTGTTGACGATCTCGACCGCCTTGAGCACGCCCTTGCCGGCGTAGCGGCTGCGGTCGCCGTCGCGCAGCTCGATCGCTTCGCGGCTTCCCGTCGAGGCGCCCGAGGGCACGGCGGCGCGGCCCATGACGCCGGATTCCAGCAGCACGTCGGCCTCCACGGTCGGATTGCCGCGCGAGTCGAGGATCTCGCGCGCGACGACGTCGACAATCGAGCTCATTGCTTCACTTTCATCTCGGCAAAACCTTTCCTTTTCACCATATGGTCGATCTCGACCAGCGTCTCGAGCAGATCCTGCATCATGTCGAGCGGCCAGGCGTTGGGCCCGTCGGACAACGCCTTCTCCGGCCGCGGATGCGTCTCCATGAACAGCCCCGCTATGCCGCTCGCCACGGCTGCGCGCGCGAGCACCGGGATGAATTCGCGCTGGCCGCCCGAGGTCGTGCCCTGCCCGCCCGGCAGCTGGACCGAGTGGGTGGCATCGAACACCACGGGGCAGCCGGTACTGCGCATGATGGCGAGCGAGCGCATGTCGGAGACCAGGTTGCCATAACCGAAGGAGAAGCCCCGCTCGCAGACCAGCACATTGTCCCTGCCGCTCGCCGCGCGCGCCTTATCGACCACGTTTTTCATTTCCTCGGGCGACAGGAACTGTCCCTTCTTTATGTTAACCGGCTTGCCAGCCGAGGCCGCCGCGTGAATGAAGTCGGTCTGGCGGCAGAGAAACGCCGGGGTCTGCAGCACGTCGACGACCGCCGCCACGGGCTTGACCTCCTCCTCCGTATGCACGTCGGTCAGGACCGGAACGCCGATCTGCCTTTTTACTTCGGACAATATGTTCAAGCCCTGTTCCATGCCGAGGCCCCGAAACGATTTCCCGGAGCTGCGGTTCGCCTTGTCGTAGGACGACTTGAAGATGAAGGAGACGCCAAGCAGCTTGCAGATCTCCTTCAGCCGGCCGGCGACCTCGATCTGCAGCTCACGCGACTCGACCACGCAGGGCCCCGCGATCAGGAAGAGCGGCCGCTCTATCCCGACTTCGAAGCCGCAGAGCTTCACGCCGCGACGACCCGCAGCTTGGATCCGGCGCGGTGCCGCAGCGCGGCCGCGACGAAGGCCTTGAACAGCGGATGTCCCCCGCGCGGCGTGGAAGTGAACTCGGGGTGGAACTGGACCCCCACGAAGAACGGATGGCCGGGCAGCTCCATCATCTCGGGCAGGTGCTCGCTCGGCGTGCGCGCCGACACCTTGTAGCCCTTCGCCTCGAGCTGCGGCACGTAGATGTTGTTCACCTCGTAGCGGTGACGATGCCTTTCATTGACTTCCGAGCCATAGATCGAAGAAGCGAGAGTGCCCGGCTCGACCGGGCATTTCTGCGAGCCCAGGCGCATGGTGCCGCCGAGCTCGGATTCCTCGGTGCGCCGCTCGATGCGGCCGGTGCGGTCGAGCCACTCGGTGATCAACGCCACCACCGGGTGCGGCGTGTCGGGGTCGAACTCGGTGCTGTTGGCGCCCGTGAGGCCGCAGACGTTGCGCGCGAACTCGATGGTGGCGAGCTGCATGCCCAGGCAGATGCCGAGGTACGGGATGCCGTTCTCGCGCGCGAAACGGATCGCGCGCATCTTGCCTTCAGTGCCGCGCTTGCCGAAGCCGCCCGGCACCAGGATCGCGTCCATCTTCTCGAGGCCGGCGGGACCGTTCTTCTCTATCTCCTCGGAGTCGAGGTAGTGGATGTTGATCTTCGAATGCGTATGGATGCCGGCGTGCTTGAGGGCCTCGTTTAGCGACTTGTAGGAATCCTGCAGGTCGACGTACTTGCCGACGAAGGCGATGTCGACCTCGTGCTGCGGATGCTCGAGCGCATCGACCAGCCTGGTCCACGCGGTCAGGTCCGCGGCGCGGGCGAGGATGCCCAGCTTGTGGCACACGATCTCGTCGAGCATCTGCTGGTGCAGCATCATCGGGATCTTGTAGATGTGATCGACGTCCCAGGCCGAGATCACCGCCTCTTTTTGGACGTTGCAAAAGAGCGCGATTTTTCTTCTCTCGTCCTCCGGCAGCGGACGGTCGGTGCGGCACAGCAGCGCGTCGGCCTGGATGCCGATCTCGCGCAGCTCCTTCACCGAGTGCTGCGTAGGCTTGGTCTTGATCTCGCCCGCCGAGGCAATGTAGGGCACCAGCGTCAGGTGGATGTAGCAGACGTTGTTGCGCCCCAGGTCAAGCCCCATCTGCCGGATGGCCTCGAGGAAGGGCAGCGACTCGATGTCGCCCACGGTCCCGCCGATCTCGACGATGGCGACGTCGGCCTCGCCGGCCCCGCGCTTGATGAAGGCCTTGATCTCGTCGGTGATGTGCGGAATCACCTGCACCGTGCCGCCGAGGTAGTCGCCGCGGCGCTCCTTCTTGATCACCGACTCGTAGATCTGGCCGGTGGTGAAATTGTTCCAGCGGCGCATCTTCGAGCTCTGGAAACGCTCGTAGTGGCCCAGATCCAGGTCGGTCTCGGCGCCGTCCTCGGTGACGAATACCTCGCCGTGCTGAAACGGGCTCATGGTGCCCGGATCGACGTTGATGTAAGGGTCCAGCTTGATGTTGGTGACGCGGATGCTGCGC
>DASQGB010000447.1:0-3842 GCA_035632815.1 Burkholderiales bacterium
GGTGCGCGGCTGCCCGACCATGAGCACGTCGGCATCGAGCAGACCTGGGTCCTCGAAGGCAGCCTGGTGTGCGGCGAGGGGGTGTGCAAGGCGGGCGAGTTCGTCTGGCGCCCGGCGGGCAGCCGGCACGAGGCCTGGGCCGGCCCCCAAGGCGGCCTGATGCTCGCCATGTTCCAGATCCCGAACCGTTTCTTCCAGTCCGACGGCCGCGAAACCGACTTCCTGGGCAAGGACTGGTCGAAGGCCTGGGGACACCTCCTCAAGCCTTAGTTTTTTCGCAGCGAGGACGCAGTGAAGCAGAAGCGCATCGGCATCATCATGCACGGCGTCACCGGACGGATGGGCATGAACCAGCACCTCATCCGCTCGATCCTGGAGATCCGCAAGCAGGGCGGCGTGATGCTGAAGGACGGCACACGCGTCATGCCCGATCCGGTCCTGGTCGGACGCAACCCGGCCAAGATCGAGGAGCTGGCGAGGAAGCACGGGGTGGAGCGCTGGACCTCGGACTTGAATGCCGCATTGAAAAACGAAAAAGACGAGATTTTCTTCGACGCGGCCTCGACCCAGCTGCGGCCGAAGCTCCTGCAGCGCGCGATCGCCGCGGGCAAGCACGTCTATTGCGAGAAGCCAGTCTCCGCGACGCTGGTGGAGGCAAAGAGCCTCTATGCCTCCGCCAAGAAAGCGCGCGTCAAGCACGGCGTGGTGCAGGACAAGCTATGGCTGCCCGGCCTGCTCAAGCTGCGAAAGCTGCGCGACGAGGGCTTCTTCGGCAGGATCCTCTCGGTGCGCGGGGAGTTCGGCTACTGGGTGTTCGAGGGCGACCCCCATCTCTCGCAACCTCCCGCGCAGCGGCCTTCATGGAACTATCGCAAGCAGGACGGCGGGGGCATCATCCTCGACATGCTGTGCCACTGGCGCTACGTGCTCGACAACCTGTTCGGCGAGGTCAAGGCGGTGAGCTGCCTCGGTGCCACGCACATCCCGCAGCGCTGGGACGAGAATGGTAAGAGGTACAAGGCGACGGCGGACGACGCGGCCTATGCCACCTTCCAGCTCGCCGGCGGCGTCATCGCGCACTTCAACAGCTCATGGACGGTGCGGGTGCGGCGCGACGACCTGCTGACGCTGCAGGTGGACGGCACGCACGGCAGCGCGGTCGCGGGTCTCCGACGCTGTCTGATTCAGAATTATGAAAAGACTCCCAAGCCGGTCTGGAACCCCGACATCCCGCAGCCGATCGATTTCTTCGCCGGCTGGGAGGAAGTCCCCGATGCAGGCTACGACAACGCATTCAAGGTGCAGTGGGAGCTCTTTTTGAAGCACGTCGCCGGCGAAGGCGCGTTTCGCTGGAACCTGCTGGAGGCCGCGAAAGGCGTGCAGCTCGCCGAGCTGGGGTTGAAGAGCTGGAAGCAAAAGAAGTGGCTGGAGGTTCCGAGGCTGAAATCGTGAAACGCGACACCCTGTTGACGATCAAGCTACCCAAGGGAGCTGCGCTGGAGGATTACGCGGTAAGGGAACCTGCTCAATTCAGGAAACCCTCGAAGCCCTTCACGCGCAAGGCGCTGGCGGCGGCGCACGTCGTGGCGGATCCGCTATCGACGCGCGAGCCCTGGCTCGAGGCGGCGATCGACTGGGACGCGACCATCGCCTACCGCCGGCACCTCTGGTCCTGGGGCTTCGGCATCGCCGAGTCCATGGACACCGCGCAGCGCGGGATGGGACTGGATTGGGCGAACTCGCTCCAGCTGATAGGAAGGACGTTGCAGGAAGCTAAAGGCCTGCCGGTCGCCTCAGGGGCGGGGACCGACCATCTGCCGGCGGGAACTCATTCGATCGACAAAATCATCGCCGCCTACGAAGAGCAGTGCGGTGCGATCGAGAAGCTCGGCGGCCGGCTCATCCTGATGGCAAGCCGGGCGCTCGCTGCGAGCGCCCGGTCGCCCGACGACTATGCGCGCGTCTACGACCGGATCCTGTCCCAGGTGAAGGAGCCGGTGATCATCCACTGGCTGGGCGAGATGTTCGATCCCGCGCTCGAAGGCTATTGGGGGAAGAAGGATCATCACGCCGCGATGGACATCTGCCTTTCCGTTCTGCAGAAAAATGCCTCCAAGGTGGATGGGATCAAGGTGTCGCTTCTCGACAAAGACAAGGAAGTGCGCATGCGCCGCAAGCTGCCGAAGGGCGTGCGCATGTACACCGGCGATGACTTCAATTTCGCCGAGCTGATCGAAGGCGACGGCGAGGGCCACTCGGATGCGCTGCTGGGCATCTTCGATTCGATCGCGCCCGCCGCATCCCAGGCGCTTTCATTTCTTGCGGATCAGGATAAAGCGCGCTACCACGAGGTGCTCGCGCCCACGGTGCCGCTGTCGCGCCACATCTTTTGTGCGCCGACGCGCTTCTACAAGACCGGGGTGGTTTTCATGGCTTGGCTGAACGGCCACCAGGAGCACTTTGTGATGGTCGGCGGCCAGCAGTCGGCGCGCAACCTGCTGCATTTCAGCGAGCTGTTCCGGCTCGCCGACGCCGCCGGGCTGCTCTCCGATCCGCCGCTCGCCTGCGCGCGCATGAGCGAGCTTCTTGCGGTGCACGGATGCAGCTGAGAAAACTGGGCGCCTTCGGCCTCGAGGCCGACGCCATCGATGCCGATTTCGCCAAGGTCTGGGACGCGTTCTTCGCCGGCCAGGTCCTGGTCTTTCGTTCCCAGAGATTCACGCCGTCGCAGTATCTTCGCTTTGCGGAGCAATTCGGAAAACCCGAGCCGCACGTCATCGACCAGTTCCACCATCCGGAGCACGCCGACATCCTGATCCTGTCGAACGTGCAGAAGAACGGCGAGCCGACCGGGCTGGCGGACGCCGGGACCTATTTCCATACCGACTATTCGTACCTCGACGTCCCGGCGCGCGCCACGATGCTCTACTCGATCCAGGTGCCGAAGAAGGGCGGCGACACGCTGTTCGCCGATCAGTACGCCGCCTACGACGATCTTTCTTCAACCATCAAACAAACCATAAGAGACCTTGTTGCGTTGCACCACTACGGCAATCGCGACGACCAGGACAAGTCTTCGCGCACCGTCGCCTCGGTGCTGAGCGAGGAGCAGGAGGAGAAGATGGCCTGGGTGCGCCACCTGGTGGTGCGCAAGCACCCGGTCACCGGACGCAAGGCGCTCTACTCGGTCTCGGGCAGCTCCTTTCGCATCGACGGCATGCCCGATGACGAGGCGGTCGACCTGCTGGACGAGCTAAAGCGCCACGCCACGCAGGAGAAGTACCAGCTGCGGCTGAAATACGGGGTCGGCGACCTGGTGATCTGGGACAACGCCTCGCTGCTGCACTCGGCGACGCTCACAGACCCCGCGGACCCGCGTACACTGTGGCGCATCACCGTCAAAGAGGAGAGGAAGTCATGAGGAAGGTTCTATTCGCCGCGCTCGCGGTGTTTTCGGTGTCGTCGTGGGGACAGGCCCTCACGCTGCACGGCGCTTCCCAGTTCAACGACGACCACGCCTTTACCAAGGCGATGGCCAAGTTCGAGGAGCTGATGAAGAAGTACTCCGGCGGCAAGGCGGTCAACTTCGTCCTGCACAAGAACAGCGAGCTCGGGCTCGAGAAGCAGTACTTCGAGTACATGGCGCAGGGCAAGGCGGTCGACTACGCGATCGTGTCGCCGGCGCACATGTCGACGTTCTCGAAGGCCGCGCCGTTCATCGACGCGCCATTCCTGTTCCGCGATCTGGATCACTGGAACAAGGTGCTCGAGGCCGACGTGCTCAAGCCGGTGGCGGACGAGATCAACCAGAAGGCCGAGGTGATGCTCATCGGCTACGCCGG
>DASQGB010000448.1:0-8358 GCA_035632815.1 Burkholderiales bacterium
GAACAGCAGGAACGGCAGCCAGTGCGACAGCACCGCGAAGCCGGCGAGCGCGGGCGAGCGGAACTTCTCGAAGATGATCCAGTAGCTGATGACGTGCTCGATGCTGTCGGCCATCATCGCCAGCGCCGAGTAGAGGAAATAAGGCCGGAAAGCCGCGTGCCGCAGCGCGGCGAAGGAGGGCTGCGCCATCGCTAGCCGTCGAGCTCCGGGTAGTGGCGGAAAATGCCTAGCTGGTTGAACGGTATGCGCCGCCCCGACCCGAGGTACGCGGCGATGCGGGGCCGCTCGGCAACTCGGCGGTGAAGTTTCAGGAGTTTGGGGTACTTCCCTTCCAGACGAGACATTGCCTCGGGAAACGCAAACCTCAAGCCCTCGATCATCTGGAACAGCGACAGGTCGACGTAGGTGATGGGCTCTCTCGGCGGCTGGATGTTTTTTTCAAAGTATTGCATGAACTTCGGCAGGCGCTCCTTGCGGAAGATCGCGGCGCGGCGCTTCGCCTCGCGCCGCTGGTCTTCGTAGTACAGGCTGCTCGCGATGGGATGGTGCGTGTCATGCACTTCCACCAGCCAGTCGGCGATAGTGAGCTGCTGCTGATTGAGCCACAGCCGGCGCGGCTCGGCTTTCGGCGCGAGGCGCAGGCGCGGTCCGAGGTAGTGAAGGATGTTGGCCGTCTGGCCGATGAGCAGCGCACCCGCGCGCAGGAAGGGAGGCGCGAACATGCTCTTTTTCTCGACCGGCTCTCGATTGACATAGTCTGCGCCGGCATCCTCCAGTGCGAGGCGAACGAACTCGCCGCGGCCCTGGATTCCGGACCAGTAATAAAGCTCGTAGCGCATCAGAGCACCGTAGGTTGGTCGGGCAGCTCGTTGGGATTCGTGCCGCGAGGCGGAAAGTGACGCTCGAGCAGCTGCGTTACGGCGTCGATCGCCTCGAGGCTGCCCTGCTCGAAGCGTCGCTCGCGGAACGCGCGTTCCATGCGCTGGCAGATCGCCTCCCATTCGGCGTTGGGAACGCGCGCGGCGATGCCGCGGTCGGCGACGATCTCGATGTCGCGGTCGACGTACTGCACGTAAACCAGCACGCCGCTGTTGTCCTCGGTGTCCCACACGCCGAGCTGGGCGAATAGCTGCTCCGCACGCCTGCGAGGCGGAACTAGTGGAAGCGGAAGACCGGCCTCGACCGCGAAGCGGATCTCGCCCCGGTGGCGGCGCTCCGAGGCGCTGATCGCCTCGCCGATGCGTCGCAATACCGCCGGTGAAAAGGCGCGGCGAACCACCCAGTCGGGCGCGAGGAGGTGTCTTGCGTTCCTCACCATCGACCGCTCGCGCCGCCGCCGCCCGACATTCCACCGCCGCCGCGGAACCCGCCGCCGCCACCAAAGCCGCCGCCGCGCCCGAAGCCGCCGCCGCCGAACCCCCCATAGCCGCGGCCGAGTCCACCACCGCCCATGAGCAGAACCACGAAAGCGATGACGCCCGCAGCGATGGCGATGAGGAGCGATCCGGCCAGAAACCAGATGGCAAAGCCGGTGATGCCGCCGACCAGGCTCGCGCCGACGAAGCGGCCGAAGATCGCGCGCAGGACGTTGCCGGCGATGAGGGCGAAGAGGAGCGCCGGGATCAGCCAATCCAGAGATTTCCCGGATTGACTCGTTTGTCTTGGGGGAGGCAGCGGTTCCCCCTCGACCACGCGCATGATGCGCTCGATGCCGGCGCGCAGGCCGCCGTAGAAGTCGCCCTGCTTGAAGCGCGGCACGATCTCCTCTTCGATGATGCGCTTCGCCACCGCGTCGGGCAGCACGCCTTCCAGGCCGTAGCCGACCTCGATGTGCAGCTCGCGATCTTCCTTCGCCACCACGATCAGCACGCCGTCGTCGACGCCTTTGCGGCCGAGCTTCCACGCTTCCTGCGCGCGCACTGCGAACTGCGCGGCGGTCTCGGGCTTGGTGCTCGGCACCATCAATAGCGCGATCTGCGCGCCTTTGCGGCTCTCGAACTCGGCGAGGGTCTGCTCCAGCGCGGCGCGCTGCTGCTGGCTCAGCGTCCCCGTCTGGTCGGTGACCCGCGCCGCAAGCGGCGGGATCGCGATCTCGGCCGCCGCGAGCGCGGCGAACAAGAGGAGGCTACTTGCCGAAATCAACCTTCGGAGGCCGGGCAATGTCTTTCTCGTTCTCAACCGTGAACTGCGGCTTTTCCTTGAAGCCGAACAGCTTTGCCGTGAGGTTGCTCGGGAACGAGCGCACCGTCACGTTGTAGTCCTGCACCGCCTTGATGTAGCGGTTGCGCGCCACGGCGATGCGATTTTCGGTGCCTTCGAGCTGCGCCTGCAGCTCGCGGAAGTTCGCATCCGATTTAAGCTGCGGGTAGCTCTCCGCCACGGCGATCAGCCGCGACAGCGCGCTGCTGAGCTCCGCCTGCGCCTGGGTAAAGCGCTGGAAGGCCTGCGGGTCGTTGACCAGCTCGGGCGTGGCCTGGATCGATCCGACCTTGGCGCGGGCATTGGTGACGCCGAGCAGCACGTCCTGCTCCTGCTTGGCGAAGCCCTTGACGGTGTTTACCAAATTAGGCACCAGGTCGGCCCGGCGCTGGTACTGGTTGAGCACTTCGGACCAGGCGGCCTTCGCCTGCTCGTCGGCCTGCTGCAGCGTGTTGTAGCCGCAGCCGCCCAGCAGAAGCATCGCCGCCAGCAAGGCGGCGAGGGGAACGCATCGGGTCATCGGTAGCTCCGCTTGCGGAAAGACCGCGACTATAGTGCAGGAACCCCCCGAGCCGTGCGGAGGTCGAACCCCGGTGGCAGCCCCCGACGCCCTCATCGCCTGCGAGACCTGCGGCCTGGTGCAGCAGATGGACCCGCTGCCGCCGGGCACCGCGGCCGAGTGCGTGCGCTGCGGCTCGTTCCTCGGCGCCGCCGGCCCCGGCCGGCTCGAAGTCACCGCAGCGCTGTCGCTCGCCGCGCTGGTCATGTACGTGCCGGCGAACATCTACCCTATCCTGAGCATGCACCTCTATGGCATGCATTCGGAGAGCACGGCCTGGGACGGCGTGGTGAGCCTCGCGCAGCACGATCAGTGGTTCGTGGCGACCGTGGTGTTCCTCGCGAGCATCGTGGTCCCGTTGCTCAAGCTCTTCGGCCTGTTCTTCCTCGTGGTGACGGCGCGGGCGGGCAGCGCCCTGCAGCTGCGCTATCGCACTCGTCTCTACAAGTTCATCGACGCCATCGGGCCCTGGGCGATGCTTGACGTGTTTCTGCTCGCGGTGCTGGTCGCGCTGGTCAAGCTCGGCGACCTCGCCACCGTGCTCCCGGGCCCCGGGCTGATCGCATTCACCGCCATGGTGGTGCTCACCCTGCTCGCCTCGGCGAGCTTCGATCCGAAGCTGATCTGGAGTGGCCATGACCGGTGAAGATCTGCCCAAGGCGAAGGTCCGGCGCCGGCGTCTGTTCCGCCTGATCTGGGTCGTGCCGGTGGTCGCGCTGGCGGTGGCCGCCTACCTCGTGTTCCAGCGCATGCGGGACATGGGGCCGGAGATCAGCATCCGCTTCAACGACGGCGCCGGCCTGCGCGTCGGGCAGACGCCGATCAAGTATCGCGGCGTGGTGATCGGCGAAGTCACGAAGATCGGCCTGACCGAGGACCGCAAGCAGGTCCTGGTGCGCGCTCGCCTGGTGCGCCAGGCGTCGCAGTTCGCTTCCGAGGGTGCGGTGTTCTGGATCGTGCGGCCGCAGCTCGGCTGGGGCAACGTGCAGGGACTGGGCACCGTGCTGTCGGGCCCCGAGATCCAGGTGCTGCCCGGCAAGGGCGAGGAAGCCAGGCGCGAGTTCGCGGGCCTGGATCAGGCGGCCGTCGGCATGGAGACGGCGGGGCTCAGGGTGATCCTGCGCGCCGAGCGGCCGAAAGTGCGCGCGAACTCGCCGGTGCTGTACCGCGGCGTCGAGGTGGGCATCGTGCAGAAGCTCGACCTCGCGCCCAACGCCGTCTCGGCCGATGTCCACGTACTGATCTTCCAGCGCTTCGCGCCGCTGGTGCGCGAAGGCTCTTCGTTCTGGGACTCGAGCGGCGCGAGCTTCGAGGCGGGGCTCGCCAAGGGCTTCAAGTTCGAGCTCGACTCGATGCGCGCGCTGGTCACCGGCGCGATCGAGTTCGCCACGCCGCCCAACACGGCGCGTGCCAAGTCGGGCACCGTGTTTCTCCTGCACAGCGAAGCCAAGAAGGAATGGCTCGCCTGGACTCCGCGAATCCCGCTAGGTAAGTAGCTATTCCTTGTCGTTGCTTTGACTGGACGGCGCGCTGCCCTTCTTCGGCCGGCCGGGGCGGTGCGTGACGCGGAATATCTTCAGCGGCGGCACCGGCGGCGGCGCCTCGAGGAAGCGGCAGTCGGACTCGGTCGGCATGGACATCGGAATGCTCATGACTCTCCGTCCGGACTCAGAGTTTTTTCGGTGCGACCTTGCTCTTCACGATGCCCCTGGGCCGCGCGCCGAGGACGGCGTCGCACAGGGCGGCGATCTCGGTCTCCTGCAGCCGCTCCGCGTTGGCGCGCAGCTGGCGCACTTCGGGCGTGGTGAGCGAATCGATCTTCTCGCGCGTCCAGGTCACCGCGCGTCCGGGGCGCACTATCCTCACCCGCTAGTACCGCTTGCCCGAATTGAACTCGACCTTGAGGCGCGCCACTTCGCGTCTGACCCGCTCGATCTCGGCGCGTGCGTTCTCGACTTTCAGCCGCAGCTCCTCGGAAGGCGTGCCGCCGGGCACGGCCATCTCGGCCTGGATCAGCTTGTAGCGCTCGGCGGCCGCGTTCCAGCGTTCCACCAGCCGCTGCTCCTGTTCCCGCCAGACTTTGCGCTTGTCCATCAGTCGATCAGCTTGAGGTTGCTGGCCTGGTCGCCCTTCGGGCCCTTGGTTACCTCGAAGGACACCTTCTGGTTTTCCTTCAGGGTCTTGAACCCGCTGCCCTGAATCGCCGAGGAGTGCACGAATACGTCCTTGCCGCCGCCATCCGGGGTGATGAACCCGAACCCCTTGGAATCGTTGAACCACTTGACGGTGCCAGTGCGCATGTGCCGATCCTGAGGTTAGGGGAGGGGCAACTACTTGAAATGCTGGGCTTAGTTTATCACAGAGCCGACGCAGTGGCACACCTGCCGCGGCGCTCCGGCGCTCGGCTAGCATTGCCGCCAATGGCCAAACACAAGCTGAAGCGCGCTCCCGCGAGGCGCCGGCCGCGAAAGGCAAAGGCCGGCACGCGCGGCCTCACGCCCATGGAATGCCGCCTCGACGAGCTCACCGGGAAGGCCGCGGAAGCGCGCGCGCGCGTCGAGGAATCCGGCGGCGTGGTGCTCGGCTGCTACAACGACCCGCTCGGCAACAACCCGCTGCTGTTTGCCGTCCTGCCGATCGAGCGCATCGAGCCCACGCCCTTCCAGCGCGACCTTTCGCAGATGCACCACCGCAAGCTCGCCGATGTCCTCGAGCGCACCGGCATGTTCCTCGACCCGGTGATCGCGGTCACCGCCCCGGAAACGGGCTTCTGGACGCCGAACGGCCGCCACCGCCTCGAAGCCATGCGCCGGCTCGGCGCGCGCGCCATCACCGCGCTGATCGTGCCCCGGCGCGAGATCGCCTGGCAGATCCTCGCGCTCAACACCGAGAAGGCGCACAACCTGCGCGAGAAGGCGCTCGAGGTGATCCGCATCTACCGCGGCCTCATCGAGGAGGATGCTGCGCGTGCCGAGGAGCAGTTCTCCTTCTACCTGGAGGAGGCGTCGCTGGTCACCCTCGGCGTGTGCTACGAGCGCAACGGCAAGTTCGCCGGCGGCGCCTATAACCCGATCGTCAGACGGCTGCAGAGCTTTTCGAAGGAAGCGCTGCGCGCTTCGATCAGGAAGCATGAAAATTCCGCCGGCCTGCTGATGGAGCTAGACGAGCACGTGACCGCGGCGGTCGCAAGACTGAAGGAGAAGGGCTTCGTCAGCCCGTACTTGCGTGCATTCGTCGTCGCGCGCATCAATCCGCTGCGCTGGATCCAGGGCGAGCCGCCGCCGCTCGAAGAAGTGCTGAAGACGATGCGCAGCCGCGCGGCGAAATTCAATGTGGACAAGGTGAAGCAATCCGACCTCGCCGGGGCAGGCGGCGCGCCGGATGATCCCGAATGATCCGATCAGACCTTCGTGGCGCGCTGGATCCCCGGCCGAGCGGCGAGCTCCTTGCCCCAACGCTCGAGATTGTGCATGCCCTCGACCAGCTCGGGTACCTTGCCTTTCGTGCGCCAGTAGCCCGCGTAGAGCGAGAGATCCGCGATGGTCAGCTCGTTGCCCGCGGCGTACTTGCGCTTGGAGAGCTGCTCGTCCCATACCTTGAAGTAGCCCTTGAGGCGGTCCTTGAACGTGGCCGCGGTCGGCGCATGCGGCTCCTTGGAGGTGATGACGGTGTTGACGGCGCCGAAGGTCGGCGTGATGTCGGTGGATGCGCTCATCAGCGCCTGCAGGAACGCGGGCCGCGCCGCCGGGTCCTTCGGCAGGTGCCTGCCCGACTTCTCCGCGCAGTACATGAGGATCGCGGTCGATTGCGAGAGCGTCACCGGCTTGCCGCCCGGCCCCTCGCGGTCGACGATCACCGGGATCTGGCCCACCGGATTCATGGCGAGGAACTGCGGCGTCTTGTGCTCGCCCTTGGTGATGTCGATGGGATGGAAGTTGTACGGCAGTGCGCACTCCTCGAGCGCGATGCGGGCGCGCACGCCATTGGACGTTCCGGCGGCATAGAGATCGATCATGGCTGGGCTCCTGGGGTGGTCCGAGGGGCAACTTTAATACGAACAGTTGTCAGTCCCGGCGGCTTGGGTCAGTATTTCGCAGCGCGCTGCTTTTCCAGGGGGAGGCGTACCGTGCGGATGGTGTTTGCCTTGCTGCTGCTGTGCCCGGGGCTCGCCTGGGCGCAGCCGGAGACCCGCGGGGAAACGGCCGCCCAGGCCGAGCTGCGCAAGCTCGCCTGGCAGCAGGGCCCGACCGAGGGCAGGATCGCCGACAAGGCGACCCTCAAGGTGCCCGCGGGCTACGTCTTCCTCGACGCGCAGAACACGCGCCGCTTCCTCGAGCTGGCGGGCAACCCGCCGCGCGAGGGCCATTACCTTTTCGCGCCGGCCTCGCTCGCCTGGTTCGCGGTGCTCTCGTTCAACGCCTCGGGCTTCGTCAAGGACGACGAGAAGATCGATCCCGACGAGCTGCTGCGGATGCTGAAAGACTCCGACAAGGCGTCGAACGAGGAGCGCCGGCGCAGGAACATGGATGCGATCTACACCGAGGGCTGGCAGGTGCCGCCGCACTACGACGCCGCGAGCAGGCGCCTGGAATGGGGCCTGCGGCTGAAGACCGGGCGCGGCGAAGAGCTGGTCAACTACACCAGCCGGCTGCTGGGACGCACCGGCGTGACGAACGCGGTGCTGGTGTCCGACCTCGGCGCCGTGTCCAAGGACACGCAGGAGTTCAAGGCCGGCCTGCAGCAGTTCAGCTACGTCCCGGGCGAGCGTTACACGGAGTTCAAGCCCGGCGACAAGATCGCCGACTACGGCCTCGCCGCGCTGGTCGTGGGCGGTGGCGCCGCCGCGGCCGCCAAGTCGGGGCTGCTCGGCTGGGTCGGCAAGTTCCTCTGGCTGATCATCGCCTGCGTCGCCGCCCTCGCCTGGGCGCTCATCCGGAAGAAGTTCGGCCGCAGGCCCGAGTGAGCCTTGAGCGCCTCTGAGATCGTCGCGGTCATCGTGCTGTTCCTGGTGGGCTACTGGGTGATCAGCGCCCTGTGGCCGCGGACCCGCTGGCACCAGGTGCTCGGCGTGCGCCCCGACGCCAGCCTCGCGGATATCCGCAAGTCCTACGAGGCGCGAGTCGCCGACGCGCGCGGCGACGAGCGCATGCGCGCCCAGATCGAGCGCGCCTACGAGGAAGCGCTCTCCGCGAGGGGGCCGCAATGAGCACAGTCACAAAGTCTTCACAAGCGCGGACTAGCCTGTCGCACCATGCCTTTTCGTACAATCAGCGCCATCGCAGGCATGGGGGAGGCTGAGTGCAGCTCAGGCAAGCCAAGGCAGAGCTCATCGACCCGCGCGGCGCCGTGCGCGGCCAGCTCGAGCACGCTCTGAAGGCGCTGAACGGACGCAAACGGCTAAGCGATGAATCGATCCACGAATTGCGTCGCGAGCTCAAGCGCGCGCGTGCGGGCCTGAGGCTGCTGCGACAGGCGGTCGGCGACCCGGCCTACACGCGCGAGAACGCCGCGCTACGCGACGCCGCGCGGCCGCTTGCACCGGTACGCGACGCGACGGTGGTGCTCCAGGCGCTCGACCGGCTGGTCGAGAAAAACAAGCT
>DASQGB010000449.1:0-2134 GCA_035632815.1 Burkholderiales bacterium
CCCCCGGAGAGTTGCCATGAATGCAATTCGATTTGTCTTGGTGCTGATGCTCGCGGCCTGCGCGACCAACCCTACCGCGCTCGACGAGGCGCGCAAGCGCTTCGACGCGGGCCGCGGCGAGGAAGCGCTCGCGCTGCTGCAGAAGGCGGCGAGGGACGATCCCAATGACCAGGCGCTGCGCGGCGAGTACTTCCGCATGCGCGACGTGCTGGTGGCGCAGTGGCTGGCGCAGGCCGAGACCCTGCGCCAGGCGGGGCAGTTCGACGCCGCGGAAGCGCTCTACCGGCGCGTGCGCTCGCACGATGCGTCCAACGCCCGCGCGGACGCGGGCCTCGCCCAGATCGATGCCGACCGGCGCCACCGCGCCGTCGTTGCGGCGGTCGAGCAGCTGGTGAAGGCCGGGAAATACCGCGAGGCGCAGGATGCGCTGCGGCCGGTGCTGGCGGAGAACCCGCAGCAGCGCGACGCGCGCCGCCTGCAGCGGGACATAGACGACAAGCTGGTGAAGCCGGTGATCGTCTCGGCGCAGCTGCGGCCGACCACCACCAAGCCGATCTCGATCGAGCTGCGCGACGTCACGCTGCGCAACGTATTCGAGATGCTGCAGCGTACCTCGGGCATCAACTTCGTCTTCGACCGCGACGTGCGCGCCGACCAGCGCACCACCATCCTGCTGCGCGATGCCAGCATCGAGGAGGCGATCCGCATGGTGCTGCTCACCGGCTCGCTCGAGCAGAAGGTGCTCAACGAGAACACCGTGTTCGTGTACCCGAACACACCGCAGAAGCTGCGCGAGTACCAGGAGCTGGTGGTGAAGGGCTTCTACCTCGCCAACGCCGACGTCAAGCAGACCGCGAACATGATCCGCACCATGTTGAAGACGCGCGACATCTTCATCGACGAGAAGATCAGCCTGCTGGTGATCAAGGACACGCCGGCGGCGATCCGGCTCGCCGAGCGGCTGATCGCGGCGCAGGACCTCGCCGAGCCCGAGGTCATGCTGGAGGTCGAGGTGCTGGAAGTCGCAAGCTCCCGCCTGCAGGAGCTCGGCATCCGCTTTCCCGATTCGCTGGCCGTGGGCATCCAGGGCGCGGCGGGCGTTCCCGGCTCCATCACCCTGCGCGAGTGGCAGAACCGCAGCTCGGACATCGTGCAGCTCAGGTTCACCGATCCGCTGTTCCTGTTCAGCCTCAAGCAGCAGGACGGCAACACCAGCGTCCTCGCCAACCCGCGCATCCGCGTCAAGAACAAGGAGAAGGCGCGCATCCATATCGGCGACCGCGTGCCGGTCATCACCACCACCGCGGCCGCCACCGGCGGCTTCATCTCGGAGTCGGTGAGCTATCTCGACGTCGGCCTCAAGCTCGAGGTCGAGCCGCTCATCTATCTCGAGGACGAGGTCGGCATCAAGGTCGGGCTGGAAGTGAGCAACATCGTGCGCGAGGTGAAAAGCACCTCCAACACCCTCACCTACCAGATCGGCACGCGCAACGCGTTCACCAATCTGCGCCTCGCGGACGGCGAGACCCAGGTGCTCGCGGGGCTGATCAGCAACGAGGACCGGCGCAGCGCCGCCCGCGTGCCCGGGCTAGGCGAGCTGCCGGTCGCCGGGCGCCTGTTCTCGCATACTTCCGACACCAAGCTGCGCACCGAGATCGTGCTGCTCATCACGCCGCGCCTGCTGCGCACGCTGGCGCGCCCCGAGGCCGGCTCGGTCGAGTTCGCCGCCGGCACCGAAGCGGCCACCGGCGCGCCGCGCCTTGGCGGTGCGCCCTCGCCGATCCCTCTGCCCTCCTCGGTGCCGCCGGCGGCGACCGAGGATTCCGGCGTGCCGCCCGCCGCGCCCGCCCAGCCCGCGCAGCAGCCCACGGCCCCGCTCCTCGTGCCCTTCGGCGGCGTCAAGCCCTCCCCGCCCCAGTGAAAGGCTTCACCCTCATCGAGCTCATCATCACCGTCGCCATCGTGGCGGTGCTGGCCTCGGTGGCCCTGCCGCTAAACGAGCTGGTGGCGCAGCGGGCGAAGGAGCAGGACCTGCGCCGCTCGCTGCGCGACCTGCGCGACGCGATCGACGCCCACAAGCAGGCCTCGGACGAAGGCCGCATCGTCAAGCGCGCCGGCGACTCGGGCTATCCGA
>DASQGB010000450.1:0-15509 GCA_035632815.1 Burkholderiales bacterium
CTGCTCGCAGGAATCAATGCGGCACTTCAAGTCACTGGACGTGACCCTTGGTGTCCGAGGCGGGATGAAGCATATCTAGGGGTACTGGTCGATGACCTCATCACCCGTGGCGTATCGGAACCCTACCGAATGTTCACCAGCCGGGCCGAATACCGGCTCATGCTGCGCGAAGATAATGCGGATTTGCGGCTCACCGAGGCCGGCCGAGCCGCGGGAACGGTGGATGATGTGCGCTGGGGGGCTTTTTGCCGCAAGCGGGATGCGATTGCTGCAGAGCGGGAGAAACTCAAACATACTTATGTGAGCACTGGCTTTCAGCAAAAGCACTCTCAATACGACGTACTGAGGCGTCCTGAAGCCACTTATGAGAGTGTGGTGGATGACCGTCATTGCGATGCCGCAGTCTCGGAGCAGGTCGAGATCCAAGCCAAGTACGAGGGCTATATCGAGCGGCAGCGGCAAGAAGTGGCGCGCCGGAAGGAGTTCGAAGCGCTGCGCCTGCCTCCCACCATCGACTACCGCGAGGTCCGAGGACTTTCGGTGGAGGTGCAGCAGAAGTTGAATCGCCACCTCCCGGAAACAATCGGCCAGGCTGCGCGCATTTCCGGCGTGACTCCCGCAGCGATCTCGTTGCTGCTGGTGCATTTGAAGCGAGGCTTCCGCGCACCGCAAAAGAAGATGGCATGACCCCGCAGGCCGCGCTTGAGCGCGGACTCGCAGAACTGGCGCTGGCGCTGCCCGCGGGCGCACCCGGCCGGCTGCTGCAGTACCTCGAGCTGCTGGCGAAATGGAATCGGACTTACAACCTGACGGCGATTCGCGATCCCGTTGATATGGTGAGCCACCACCTGCTCGATTCGCTCGCCGTCATCGCACACCTGCCAGTAGCGGGCGAAAGTCCGGCGCTGGCCGACGTGGGCTCGGGAGCCGGCCTGCCGGGCATACCGCTGGCGATCGCCCGACCACACTGGCACATTGCGCTCGCCGACGCGAGCAGCAAGAAGACGGCCTTTCTGCGGCAGGCGGCAATCGAGCTTGCGCTGCCGAATGTCCAGGTGCACCACGGGCGGGTCGAAACCTGGCGACCCGTGCTGCCCTTCGCCATCGCCATCTCGCGCGCGTTCGCGGACCTTGGCGCGTTTATCGCCGCGAGCCGCCACCTGCTGGCGCCTCAAGGGATCCTGGCTGCAATGAAAGGCGCGATGCCGAGCGCGGAGCTGGCCGGCGTGCCGCCCGGATGCGATTGCAGCCGAGTGATCCCGCTGAAGGTTCCGTTGCTCAACGCGCAGCGCCATCTGGTGCTGTGCCACACGGGGGCCTAAGGCGTGGCGCGCATTCTGGCGGTGGTCAATCAGAAAGGTGGCGTCGGCAAGACCACCACCAGCGTCAACCTCGCCGCGGCGCTTGCACAGACCGGACGCCGCGTGCTGCTGGTCGACCTGGATCCGCAGGGCAACGCCACCATGGGCAGCGGCGTCGACAAGCGCACCACGGCGCGCACCATCTACCACGTGCTCCTCGGACTGGGCGAGCTCGCCAGCATTCGCGTGCGCGCCGAACATGGCGGGTACGATCTGGTGCCCTCGAACCGCGAGCTCGCGGGCGCCGAGGTAGAGTTGGTCGAGCTGCAGGGACGCGAAACCCGCCTGAAGGCGGCGCTCGAGCGTGTCTCGGGCGAGTACGACTTCATCTTCATCGACTGTCCGCCATCGCTCAGCCTGCTTACTGTGAATGCGCTTACCGCCGCGCAGCGCGTGCTCATCCCGATGCAATGCGAGTACTACGCGCTGGAGGGCCTCTCCGACCTCGTCGGAACGATCAAACGCGTACGCGCGCATCTCAATCCCGAGCTCGAGATTGCCGGCCTGCTGCGCACGATGTACGACCCCAGAAACACTTTGTCGCAGCAGGTGTCGCAGCAACTCGAAGAGCATTTCGGTGACAAGGTCTACCGCACCCTTGTGCCGCGCAACGTGCGGCTCGCCGAGGCTCCGAGCTACGGCGTTCCGGCCGTGGTATGGGACGCGGCGTCGAAAGGCGCTCAGGCGTATCTCGCTCTCGCCGACGAAATTCTTTCCCAGGGACAGCCCGCATGAAACCAAAAGGACTCGGCCGCGGCCTGGACGCGCTGTTCGGCGCATCCGACGACACGCCGCGCGAAGCGCTGCTCACGCTGCCGGTGGCGCGAATTCGACCCGGCCGCTACCAGCCGCGCACCAAGATGGACCAGCAGGCGCTCGCCGAGCTGGCCGCATCGATCCGCTCGCAGGGCCTCATGCAGCCGCTGCTGGTGCGCCCGGTCGACCGCGAGCGCTACGAGCTCATTGCCGGCGAGCGCCGCTGGCGCGCCGCGCAGATGGCCGGGCTCGAAGAAGTGCCGGCGCTGGTGCGCGACGTGCCCGACGAGGCGGCGCTCGCCATGTCGCTGATCGAGAACATCCAGCGCGAGAACCTCAATCCGATGGAAGAGGCTGCCGGCGTGCAGCGGCTGATCGAGGAGTTCAAGATGACGCACGAGCAGGCCGCCGACGCGGTGGGCCGCTCGCGCAGCGCGACGACCAACCTGCTGCGCCTGCTCAAGCTGGCCAAGCCGGTGCAGGAAATGCTCATGGAGGGCGCCCTCGACATGGGACACGCGCGTGCGCTGCTCGCGCTCGACGCAGCGCGCCAGATCGAGGCCGGCAACCGGGTCGCGGCGAAGGGCCTGTCGGTGCGCGAAGCGGAAGCTCTGGTGCAGACGATGCTGCGTGGCCGGGTCGCGCGCCGCAAGAAGAACACCGACCGCGACCTGGCGAGGCTGGAAGAGGAGGTATCGGAGCGTCTGGGAACGACCGTTGAGATCCGGCCCGCCCGCAAGGGCGCAGGAAAGTTGCTGCTGCACTACTCGAGCCTCGATCATCTCGAGCAGCTGCTGAAGCGGCTCCGATGAGCGCCCGACTTGCGCTATACTTTTGCCCCGTTGCTCAGCACGAAGAGATCGAACGACATGCTTCGCGCCTTGAGCAAGCCGATACGCACGATCCTGATTTGGCAGCTCGCGGCGACCGCGGCGATCACGCTGGCAGCGGCGGCTACGGCGGGTAAGCATGGCGCGTTATCGGCGGTCGCAGGCGGCGCGGTGAGCATCATTGCCGGTTTGGCGTCCGCGCTCGTGGCTTCGTTGAGCAATGCGAAGTCCGCAGGGGGGGTTCTGGTTGGCGCGCTGAGGGCCGAAGCAGTGAAGCTCGGCCTCGCGTTGCTCCTGCTGTGGCTCGTGCTGGCGAACTACACAGGGGTAGTCGTTGCCGTCTTTCTCGGCGCGTTCGTCGTCACGATGTTGATTTTTTCAATGGCGTTTTTTGTCCGCGACTACTGATGCAATCCGGCGATGGCCGCAGGTAAAGAACTCACCCCCTCGGAGTACATCGAGCATCACCTGAGCTTTTTTCAGAAGCCGATCGGCGACGGCGGCTTCTGGACGATCAACGTCGACTCGCTCGTCACCGCCGTGATCCTGGGCGTGATCGCCCTAGGCTTCCTGTGGTGGGTGGTGCGCGGCGCCACTTCCGGCGTGCCCGGCAGGCGGCAGGCTTTCGTCGAGGTGCTGATCGGATTCATCGACGACCAGGTGAAAGGCATCTTCACGCACGGCGACCGCAACAAGTTCGTCGCGCCCGCGGCCATGACGGTGTTCGTTTGGGTCGTGCTCATGAATGCCATGGACTTTCTGCCGGCCGACCTGGTGGCGCTCGTCACGCACCACGTTTCCGACCACGGATTCAGGTACGTGCCGACGGCAGACGTCAACACCACCTTCGCGCTCGCTCTCTCGGTCTGGGTGCTGATGATCGGCTTCGCCATCAAGGCGAAGGGATTGGGCGGCTGGATCCACGAGCTGTTCTGCGCGCCGTTCGGCTCCAACCCGCTGCTGTGGCCTGCGAATTTCCTTTTCAATCTCGTCGAGTACGTGTCCAAGCCGCTGTCGCACTCGCTGCGGCTGTTCGGCAACATGTATGCCGGCGAGATCCTGTTCCTGCTGCTGTGGATGTGGGCGGCGACCGGCCTCGCCGGCACCATCTTCGCCTCCATCCTCGGGCTGGGCTGGGCGATCTTCCACATCCTGATCGTCCTGCTGCAGGCCTACATCTTCATGATGCTCACCGTCGTGTACCTCGCGATGGCGCATGAGCACCACTGATTTCACTACTCGTTCAAGAAAGGGGAAACTCCAATGGAAAAACTTCAGTTGCTGGCGATGGTCCAGGCGTATACCGGCATCGGCATCGGCCTGATGATCGGCCTGGGCGCCGCCGGCGCGTGCATCGGCGTGGGCATCATGTGCAGCCGCTTCCTGGAAGCCGCGGCGCGCCAGCCCGAGCTCACCAACTCCCTCCAGGGCAAGGTGTTCCTGCTGCTCGGCCTGATCGACGCCTCGTTCATCATCGGCCTGGGCATCGCGATGTTCTTCGCTTTCGCCAACCCGCTCGCCACGGCGTTCCGCTAACCGCATTGCAGCGCGAGAGGGCAGCATGAACATCAACCTGACGCTGTTCGCGCAGGCGATCGTCTTCGCGGCGTTCATCTGGTTTACGGTGAAGTTCGTCTGGCCGTACATGCTGCGCGCCATCGAGACGCGCCAGAAGACCATCGCCGACGGCCTGGCGGCCGGCGAGCAGGGACGCCGCTCGCTCGAGACCTCGACGCGCCAGGCCGAGGAAGCGGTCGTGCAGGCGCGCAGCCGCGCCGGCGAGATCCTGGCGCAAGCCGAAAAGCGCGCGGCGCAGCTTGTCGATGAGGCGCGCCTGGCCGCAAAGGAAGAGGGCAATCGCGAGAAGGCTGCGGCAAAGGCCGAGATCGAGCAGGAAGTCACCCGGGCTCGCGAGCAGCTGCGCAACAGCGTGGCATCGCTCGCCGTGGCGGGCGCGGAGAAGATCCTGCGGCGCGAAGTCGACGCCAAAGCGCATTCCGATCTGCTCGAATCCATCAAGCGCCAGCTATAGATACCTTGGCGAAATGTTAGGAAAAGCATGGCCGAACCCAGCACCGTAGCCCGCCCCTACGCCGAAGCCGCCTTCAAGCTGGCCGAGGCCGGCAAGGCGCTCGCCAAGTGGTCGGCAATGCTCGCCGCGCTGGCGAGCGTGGCGCAGGATGGGCGCGTGCGCGCGAGGATCTCGGATCCCAAGCTTTCCGACGCGCAGGTGGCGGGCATCTTCATCGCCATTCTGCAAGGCAGGCTGACCGCCGAAGCCGAGAACTTGGTGCGGGTGCTGGCCCAGAACAAGCGCCTGGAGCTGCTGCCGCTGATCCATGCGCAGTTCGAGGCGCTGAAAGACGAAAGCGAAGGTGTAGTCGAGGCCGAGGTGCAGTCGGCCTTCGAGCTTACCGAGGCCCAGGTCAGGGATCTGGTCCAGCGGCTTGAGAAGAACACCGGCCGCAAGGTTAGAACCCAGGTGCACATCAATAAAGATCTCATTGGTGGTGTCAAGATCGTGCTGGGCGACAAAGTCATCGACGGTTCCGCGCGCGCCCAGCTCGGCGCGCTCGAGACCGCATTGAAAGCTTAAGGAGCACTTATGCAACTGAACCCGTCCGAAATTTCGGAACTGATCAAGAGCCGTATCCAGAACCTCGACGCCGGGGCGCAGATGCGCACCCAGGGCACCGTGGTTTCGGTGACCGACGGCATCTGCCGCATCCACGGTCTTTCGGATGTCATGCAGGGCGAGATGCTCGAATTCCCCAAGAACACCTTCGGCCTGGCCCTCAACCTCGAACGCGACTCGGTCGGGTCGGTAATTCTCGGCGAGTACGAGCACATCACCGAGGGCGATCCGGTGAAGACCACCGGCAAGATTCTTTCCGTGCCCGTGGGTCCCGAGCTTCTCGGACGCGTGGTGAACTCGCTTGGCCAGCCGATCGACGGCAAGGGCCCGATCAACGCCAAGATGACCGATGTCATCGAGAAAGTCGCGCCGGGCGTGATCGCCCGTCAGTCGGTGTCGCAGCCGGTGCAGACCGGCCTCAAGGCCATCGATGCCATGGTGCCGATCGGCCGCGGGCAGCGTGAGCTCATCATCGGGGATCGCCAGACCGGCAAGACCGCGGTCGCCGTGGACACGATCATCAACCAGAAGGGCAAGGACCTGTTCTGCGTGTACGTCGCGATCGGCCAGAAGGCCTCGACCATCGTCAACGTGGTGCGCAAGCTCGAAGAGCACGGCGCGATGGCCTATACGATCGTCGTCGCCGCCTCCGCCTCCGAGTCCGCAGCGATGCAGTACATCGCGCCCTATTCCGGCTGCACGATGGGCGAGTACTTCCGCGATCGCGGTCAGGATGCGCTCATCATCTACGACGACTTGACCAAGCAGGCCTGGGCGTACCGGCAGGTTTCCCTGCTGCTGCGCCGGCCGCCGGGACGCGAGGCCTATCCGGGCGACGTGTTCTACCTGCACTCGCGCTTGCTCGAGCGTGCCGCGCGCGTGAATCCGGAGTATGTCGAGAAATTCACCAAAGGCCAGGTCAAGGGCAAGACCGGTTCATTGACCGCGCTGCCGGTGATCGAAACACAGGCGGGCGACGTGACGGCATTCGTGCCGACCAACGTCATCTCGATCACCGATGGACAGATTTTCCTGGAGACCGATCTCTTCAATGCCGGCATCCGGCCCGCGATCAATGCCGGCATCTCCGTGTCTCGGGTGGGCGGTGCCGCGCAGACCAAGATCATGAAGCGGCGCGACACGGGCGGCGGCGTGCGCCTCGCGCTCGCGCAGTACCGCGAGCTTGCGGCGTTCGCCCAGTTCGCCTCCGACCTCGACGAAGGCACCCGCAAGCAGCTCGAGCGCGGCCGCATGGTCACCGAGCTCATGAAGCAGCCGCAGTACTCGCCGCTGCAGGTCTGGGAGATGGCGCTCACCCTGTTCGCCGTCAACAACGGCTACTTCGACGATGTAGACGTGAAGAAGGCGCTCGCCGCCGAGAAATCGATGCGCGACTACCTCAAGACGAAGTACGCCGCCCTCTCGAAGACCATGGAAGACAAGAAGGACCTCTCCGCGGAGGACGAGAAAGCGCTGCACGAGGCCATCAAGGACTGGAAGAAGAACGGATCGTTCTGACCAATGGCCGGCACCAAAGAAATACGGATGAAGATCCGGAGTGTGCAGAACACCCGGAAAATCACCAAGGCGATGGAAATGGTCGCCGCCTCGAAAATGCGCAAGGCGCAGGAGCGCATGCGCCATGCGCGTCCATACGGCGAGAAGATCCGCAACGTCGCCGCGCATATTTCGCACGCCAATCCCGAGTACCGGCATCCATTCCTGGTGGATCGGGAGTCGGTGAAGCGCGTCGGCCTGATCGTGATCACCACCGACAAGGGATTGTGCGGTGCGCTGAATACCAACGTGCTGCGCATGGTGCTCAACCAGTACAAGGAGTGGCAGGCGCAGGGCGAGGAAATCGAGGTGTGCTGCCTGGGCAACAAGGGCCTGGGCTTCATGCAGCGCCTGGGCGCCAACATCGTCTCGCACGCCGTGCAGCTCGGCGACCGCCCGTTGATGGAGAAGCTGATCGGCGCGGTCAAGATCATGCTCGACGGCTACACCCAGGACCGTTTCGATCGGCTGCTGATCGCCTACACGCGCTTCATCAACACCATGAAGCAGGAGCCGGTGATCGAGCAGCTGCTGCCGCTCTCCGGCGAGCGGCTCGGCGCCCCGGAAACGGTCTGGGACTACATCTACGAGCCCGAGGCGCGCGCGGTCCTCGACCAGGTGATGACGCGCTACATCGAAGCGATCATTTTCCAGGCGGTCGCCGAGAACATGGCCTCCGAGCAGTCGGCTCGCATGGTGGCGATGAAGGCGGCCTCCGACAACGCCGCGACGCTGATCGATGAGCTGACGCTGGTCTACAACAAGAACCGGCAGGCCTCGATCACCAAAGAGCTTTCAGAAATCGTGGGCGGCGCAGCCGCCGTCTAGAACGGGAAAATACTCATGGCACAACCACAAGGCACCATCGTCCAGTGCATCGGCGCGGTGATCGACATCCAATTCGCGCGCGAGGACATGCCTGGGATTTACGATGCGCTCCTTCTGCAGGAGGACGCGGCCAATCCTCTCGCCGAGAAGGGCCTCACTTTCGAGGTCGAGCAGCAGCTCGGCGACGGCGTCGTGCGCACCATCGCGCTGGGCTCATCGGACGGCCTGCGCCGCGGCATGAAGGTCACCAGCACCGGCGCCCCGATCTCGGTGCCGGTGGGCACGGGCACGCTGGGCCGCATCATGGATGTCCTCGGCCGGCCGATCGACGACGGCGGTCCGATCAAGTCCGACAAGCGCCGCTCGATCCACCAGGCGGCGCCCAAGTTCGACGAGCTCTCGCCGTCGGTCGAGCTGCTGGAGACCGGCATCAAGGTGATCGACCTGATCTGCCCGTTCGCCAAGGGGGGGAAGATCGGTCTGTTCGGCGGCGCCGGCGTCGGCAAGACCGTGAACATGCTCGAGCTGATCAACAACATCGCGACCCAGCACTCCGGCCTCTCGGTGTTCGCGGGCGTGGGCGAGCGCACGCGCGAGGGCAATGACTTCTATCACGAGATGATCGAAGCCAATGTCGTAAAGCTCGACAATCTGCCGGAGTCGAAGGTGGCGATGGTATTCGGCCAGATGAACGAGCCGCCCGGCAACCGCCTGCGCGTTGCGCTCACGGGCCTGAGCATGGCTGAAAGCTTCCGCGACGAAGGCCGCGACATCCTGTTCTTCGTGGACAACATCTATCGCTTCACGCTCGCCGGCACCGAGGTCTCGGCGCTGCTTGGCAGGATGCCTTCCGCGGTCGGCTATCAGCCTACCCTTGCAGAGGAGATGGGCCGCCTGCAGGAGCGCATTACCTCCACCAAGACGGGCTCGATCACCTCGATCCAGGCGGTATACGTGCCTGCGGACGACCTGACCGACCCCTCGCCTGCGACGACCTTCGGCCACCTCGATGCGACGGTGGTGCTGTCGCGCGACATCGCTTCGCTCGGCATCTATCCGGCGGTCGATCCGCTCGATTCCACTTCGCGTCAGGTGGACCCGAACACCATCGGCGAGGAGCATTACAACACGACGCGGTCGGTGCAGGCGACCTTGCAGCGCTATAAGGAATTGCGCGACATCATCGCGATCCTGGGCATGGACGAGCTCTCGCCCGAAGACAAGCTCGCGGTGTCGCGCGCGCGCAAGATCCAGAGGTTCCTGTCCCAGCCCTTCACGGTCGCGCAGAACTTCACCGGCACACCGGGCAAGTACGTCTCACTCAAGGACACGATCAAAGGCTTCAAGATGATCGTGAACGGAGAGTGCGATGCGCTGCCCGAGCAAGCGTTCTACATGGTGGGCGCCATCGAGGAAGCGTTTGCCAAGGCCGAAGAAATGAAAAAAGAGACCGCGAAGAAGTAATGGCCAACGCCACTCTGCATATCGACGTCGTCAGCGCGGAGGAGTCGATTTTCTCCGGCGAAGCGGAGTTCGTGGTGCTGCCCGGCGAAGCCGGCGAGCTCGGCATCTATCCGCGCCACACGCCGCTCATCACGCGAATCAAGCCCGGGACGGTGGAGATCACGCCGGCCGGAGGCGGGGAGAAGCAGCTAATCTTTGTCGCCGGCGGCATTCTCGAGGTGCAGCCGAAAGTCGTGACAGTTCTCGCCGATACCGCGATTCGTGGCAAGGACCTGGACGAAGCGAAAGCCACCGAGGCGCTCAAGCGGGCGGAGGAAGCGCGCCGCAGCGCCAAGGACAAGCAGGAATTGGCAGTCGTCGAGGGCGAGCTGGCGATGCTGGCGGCGCAGCTTGCCGCGATTCGAAAGCTGCGCAAAAAATAGATTCGACGACGTCTGTAGGACGGATTGCTACGGTGGGCCTGCTTGCCGCCCCCGCCCGGTAGTCCGGAGAGACTAAACCGTCGCAGCACTGCCGGCTCCCTGAAGCTGCAAAATCATGTCACAGCGTAGGAGAACCGCATGAAACGCATTCTGGATTCGTCATTTCGTTACCACCCGAGCTTCGACACGGACGTACGCAGGACCTTCGAGAAGGTCCGCAAGCAGCAGCACAGCCGCGAGCTGCCGAACGCGAAATCCGATGTGACGGTGAAGGTGCTCAAGCTCGAGCAGCTGAAGAAGGCGTCGGCTACATAAAGAGCTGCAGGGTCCCGACGGCCAGCAGGACGGCGATGGCGATCGCCCACCACTGGTCGCCCGGTTCCGCGTGCGGATCAGGTTTCATGGGGCGGGAGCGGCGAGGGCAAGCACGATTGCGGCGAGGACCATGCCGGCCGAGAGCCCGAGCGTCGCAGCCAGTCCGACAAATCTAAGCGCGTCCTTCATCCGACCCTCCCGGAGTTTCTTGCCGTCGATTTAAACGCGGGCAGCGGGCTGCGGCGCGCCGGGGGAATGGCAAGCTGCCGAACAATTGTGGCAAAGCGATGGCCGGCGCCTCTGCGGCGGCGGCGTTCGGCTATATTCACCACGAGATGTCGCGCCGCATCGCCATCATCGAAGACGACCCGGCCATCCGCGCCAACTACGCCGAGGCGCTGCGCAAGCACGGCTTCGAGGTCGCGGCCTACGCTGGCCGCGGCGAGGCGCTGGGAGCGCTGCGTACGCGCCTGCCGGACCTCGTGCTCATCGACATCGGGCTGGGCGCGGACATCGACGGCGGCTTCGCGTTATGCCGCGACCTGCGCGCCGCATCAGCGAGCCTGCCGATCATCTTCCTCACCGCGCGAGACAGCGATTTTGACGTTGTCGCGGGACTGCGCCTGGGGGCGGATGACTACCTCACCAAGGAGGTCAGCTTGCCGCACCTGCTGGCGCGCATCGCCGCGCTGTTCAGGCGCGCCGAGCTGGCCGCCGCGCCGCAGGCCATCGAGGAGCGGCTCGAACGCGGCGCGCTGCAGCTCGACCTGAAGCGCTTCAGCGCGACCTGGCGCGGAGCTGCCATCAGCCTCACGCTTACCGAGTTCTGGATGGTGCACGCGCTGGCCAAGTTTCCCGAGCACGTGAAGACCCGCGAGCAGCTGATGCGCGACGCCAATCTGGTGGTCGACGACGGCACGATCACCTCGCATATCAAGCGACTGCGCAGGAAATTCCTGGCGGCGGACCCGGCATTCGCCGCCATCGACACGGTCTACGGCATGGGCTACCGGTGGAAGTCATGAAGCGCTGGCGATTCAGCCTGAGGGTAAAGCTCGCGCTGGTGGCTCTCCTGCTGCTCGCGCTGCCCTGGGCCGGCACGCTGTATGTCAACGAGGTCGAACGCTTCCTGCTAAGGGGTCAGGAACAGACGCTGCTCGCTACGACGCGTGCGGTCGCCACGGCGCTCCACGAGCGCCCGCAGCTCCTGGCGTCCTCATCCGGTCGCGACGACGAGGTCGAGGCGATCCTGTTCGGCGTGCAGCGCGCCTCATCGCGCATCTGGGTCGTCGATCGCCAGCACCGGGTGCTCGCCGTCGCCGGCGATCTCAGGCGGCCCGCCGAGCTGCTGCAGCAGTCCTGGTGGCAGCCGCTGCTCGGCTGGGTCATCCAGCGCCCGACGGAGGATTTTGCCGCAGCGCTGCCCGAAAGCGAGCTGCCGACCGCGCCCGAAATCGCCGCCGCGCTGCAGGGAACGCCGGCTACCCGCGCCCGGCAAACTCAGGATGCCCGCGCGGTCGTCATGTCGGCAGCGCATCCCATCTGGAGCGGCGACGAGGTGGTCGGCGCGGTCGTCGCGGAAGAGACCACCAATCCGATCGTATCGATGAAAAGCGAGGCGCTCGAGCGGCTGCTGCTGCTCACCCTGGGAGTGTTCGCCGGCGCCGCGGCCCTGCTCATCGCGTTTGCAACGCGGCTGTCGCTGCGCATCCGCAGCCTGCGCGACGAGGCCGAGTCGGCGATCGATGCCCGTGGGAGGATCACGCGCCTGGCTGCCGGCTCCGGCGCCGGGGACGAAATCGGCGACCTGTCGCGCAGCTTCTCGGCAGTGCTCGAGCGCCTTGCCCAGCACCACGCCTATCTGGAAAGCATGGCCGACCGGCTTTCCCACGAGTTGCGCACGCCGATCGCCGTGGTGCGCTCTTCGCTGGAGAACCTGAAGCTTTCGCCGCAGGGCGCGGATGCCGCGCGCTACATAGAGCGCGCCGAGGAGGGCCTGGCGCGCCTCAACCGCATCCTCGGGCGCATGATGGAGGCGTCGCGGCTCGAGCAGAGCCTCAGCACCGTCGAGCGCAGCCGCTATGACCTTTCCGCGGTAGTGGGTGCCTGCGCCGAGGCTTACCGCATGGCCTACCCGGAGGCGTCGTTCGCCGTCGAGCTGCCGGAGCGCCGCATGGAAGTCGAGGGCTCGCCCGACCTCGCCGCGCAGCTGCTGGACAAGCTGGTTGAGAATGCCGTCGATTTCTCGAGAGGCGGCGCGCCGGTGCGCATCGCGCTGGGCGAGACGGGCGGCGCGGCGGTGCTCAGCGTGGCGAACAAGGGACGGTCTCTTCCGGAGGGCATGCGCTCGCGGCTGTTCGGGTCGATGGTCTCGGTGCGCGAGACGGGCGACCCGGCAAAGCCTCACCTCGGGCTCGGCCTGTACGTGGCGCGCCTGATCGCCGAGTTCCACGCCGGGCGCATCGACGCGGCCGACCTGCCCTCGGGCGATGGCGTCGCGGTCAGCGTGCGCCTGCCGCTCGCCTGGAAATGACCTTTGACCTGCTGGTCATCGGCGGCGGAATCAACGGCGCCGGCGTCGCACGCGACGCCGCCGGGCGCGGACTGTCGGTGCTGCTGGTCGAGCGCGCGGACCTGGGCAGCGCCACCTCCTCCGCATCGTCGAAGCTGATCCACGGCGGGCTGCGCTACCTAGAGCAGTATGAGTTCCGTCTGGTGGCGGAGGCGCTTGCCGAGCGCGAGATCCTGCTGCGCGTCGCCGGCCACCTGGCGTGGCCGGTGCGCTTTGTCATGCCGCACGTGCCGGAGCTGCGGCCTCGCTGGCTGATCCGGATCGGCCTGTTCCTTTATGACCACCTGGCGCGGCGCTCGCTGCTGCCCGCATCGCGGCCGGTGCGGCTCGATACCGCGCCGTACTCGTCCGGCCTCAGGCCGGAGCTGGTGCACGGCTTCGCCTATTCCGATTGCCGGGTCGACGACGCTCGGCTGGTGCTGGCAAATGCGCGCGACGCGGCGGAGCGGGGCGCACGCGTGCTCGTCGGCACGGAATGCGTTTCCGCGCGGCGCAGCGGCGGCCTGTGGAACGCGAAGCTGTCGAACGGCGATGAAATCACAGCGCGCGCGGTAGTGAATGCGGCGGGCCCGTGGGTCAAGCAGGTGTTGAACGAGCGCCTCGGCCAGCCCAGCGCCGACGCGGTGCGCCTGGTGAAAGGCAGCCATATCCTCCTGCCCCGGCTGTACGAGGGGGAGCACGCCTTCATCCTGCAGAACGATGACCGGCGGGTGGTATTCATGATCCCGTTCGAGGAGCGCTTTACGCTCATTGGCACCACCGAGGTGCCGCTCGAGGGCGCGCCGGGCGATGTGCAGCCCAGCTTCGACGAGATCGCCTACCTGTGTCGTGCCGCAAGCCGCTATCTGGCACGGCCGCCGAGCCCCGCCCAGGTCGTGTGGTGCTATGCGGGCGTGCGCCCTCTGTACGACGACGGATCTGCCGATCCGTCGGCGGTCACACGCGACTACAGCCTGCGGCTGGACGACGCCGAGTCCGCGACGCCGGTGCTTTCGGTTTTCGGCGGCAAGATCACCACCTACCGGCGGGTCGCGGAACAGGCGCTCGCCAGGCTCGCACCGTACTTTCCCGGCATGAAGGGGCCGTGGACCGCGCGCTCTCCGCTTCCCGGAAGTAATTTTTCCAGCCGCGAGGAAGCGCAACGCCATGTAAACGAGCGCCACCGCGACCTGCCGGAAAGCGTTTTGCGGGGGGTGTTCCGGCGCCACGGCGCCCTGGCCGGGGAGGTGCTGGGCGACGGAGATGTCGGCGAGGACTACGGCGCGGGTCTGACCGAGCGCGAGCTGCGCTACTTTCTCGAGCGGGAATGGGCGCGCAGCGCCGAGGATGTCCTTTGGCGCAGGACGAAGTGCGGGCTGCACATGACCGAGGCTCAGCGCAGGCGCGTGGAGGAGGTCGTCGGCCGATGAAGCCATTGCACGAGCTGGATGCCAGTGCCGTCAGCGCGATCCTGCTCGACATCGACGATACGCTGACCACCGGCGGCAAGCTGACCGCCGACGCGTACTCGGCGCTCGAGCGGCTGCACCGCGCAGGCAAGCGGGTGGTGACGGTGACGGGCCGCCCGGCGGGCTGGTGCGACCATATTGCGCGCATGTGGCCGGTGGACGCAGTGGTGGGCGAGAACGGCGCCTTCTACTTTTACTTTGGCGACGGCAAGCTGCATCGGCGCTATCACGACGAGCCGGCTGTGCGCGCGGCGAACCGCGCGCGCCTGCAGGCGATTGCCCAGAGCGTGCTCGCGGCAGTGCCCGGATGTGCGCTCGCATCGGACCAGGCGTATCGCGAGACCGATCTCGCGATCGACTACTGCGAAGACGTGGCTGCGCTGCCCCTCGATGCCGCCGAGCGCATCGCGGAGCACATGCGCCAGGCGGGCCTCACCGCGAAGATCAGCTCCATCCACGTCAACGGCTGGTTCGGCGCGTACGACAAGCTGGCGATGACCCGGCGGCTGTTCGCCGAGCGCTTCGGCCAGGATCTGTCGCAGGCAAACCGCCAGGTCGTGTTCGCCGGTGATTCGCCGAACGACGCGCCGATGTTCGCCTACTTCGACAATTCGGTCGGTGTGGCCAACGTGCGCCGCTTCACCGGGCGCCTCGCCGCCGCGCCGAAGTACCTTTCCCAGGGCGCCTCGGGGGCCGGGTTTGCTGAGCTCGCCGCGCATTTGCTCGAGCGCGCCTGATGCAGTGGTGGCTGGCCTACCTGGCCATCGGGCTTCTGGTGGGATTCGCCGCCGGGCTGCTCGGGATCGGCGGCGGCATCGTTTTGGTGCCGCTTCTGGCGCTGGTATTCGCGGCGCAGGGGCTGCCGGCGGAGCACCTGCTGCACCTGGCGCTCGGCACCTCGATGGCGACCATAGTATTCACTTCGCTTTCGAGCATGCGCGCCCACCACGCGCACGGCGCGGTCGACTGGCCGACCACGCGTACCTTGGCCCCTGGCATGCTCGCCGGCGCGTTCGGCGCCGCGCTGGCCGCGGGGTTCATTCCCACCCGGCCGCTCGCCGTGATGTTCACAGTGCTGGTGTTCTATGCAGCGACGCAATTTTTCTTCGATCTGCGGCCGAAGAGCACCCGCAGCATGCCGAATGCCCCAGGAATCTTCGCAGTCGGCGCGGTCATCGGCGCCGCCTCGAGCCTGCTCGCGGGAGGCGGCGCCTTTCTCACGATCCCGTTCCTCGCCTGGTGCGGCCTGTCGCTGCGCCGCGCCATCGGCACCGCGGCCGCCACCGGCTTTCCCATCGCCCTGGCCGGAACCGCCGGATAC
>DASQGB010000451.1:0-1539 GCA_035632815.1 Burkholderiales bacterium
CTTACTGCCTGAACCGGGCGAGGTCGACCTTCTGGTCGAAGACTTTCCGGGAAAAAGCGAGGAACTCCTCGGCGCGCTCCTTCGGCCAGCCGCCATAGGCGCAATTCAGGCGGAACTTCTCCTCGAGGTCGGCGCGCGAGAGCGGGTCGTGCGCGCCGCCGCGGAAATTCGCCTGGCGCTCCTCGACGCTCGAGCCGTCCTTGAGCCGCACCCGCACGTGGCCGGTGAAGCGGTCGGGGTAGGGGTTGCCGGGGTCGATCTCGTAGCGGACTTTGGCGGCGAGGCCGCGCAGGCGCGCGTCCTTCACGCGCTCCTCGGTGAAGGCCTCGAGGCCGGCGTGGCCGAGCACGAAGCCGGCGGCGATGCAGTAGGGCGAGCTGAACTTGGCGGCGTAAGCGTTGGGCGGGGACTGCTTGTCGGCGAGCGGCTCCCATAGACGGTGCAGAGTGCCTTCCGCCGCTTCGCACACGATCTCGTCGATCGCTTCGATTCGAATTCGCTTCGCCAGCCGGCGCGCGCAGTCGACGTAGGGCTGGGTCATGGTGCCGCAGGCATAGGCCTTGAAGCCGATCGAGGCGCCGATCCACCGCTTGCCGAAGCCTTCGACGAGCTTCGTCCAGTCGCCTTGCGTAGTGCGTGCGAAGCCTTGGTACAGGCCGTGGCTGCCCTCGAACACGCTGCGTGGCCCGACGAAGCCCGAGCGCGCGAGGTCGGCGGCGCGGATGCCCGATTGCGCCGCCCAGCCCGGGTGCATGCGCTTGGTCCAGGTGCCCTCGGCGAGGTACTCGATGATGCCGCTGGCCAGGGAGCCGGCGATGCCAAGCGCATTGACGAACTGGCTTTTCGAAAGTCGCAATGCTGTCGCAGCGGCCGCCGCAGCCCCCATGGCGCCAAGCACCGCCGTGGGATGAAAGCCCGCCTTGTGGATCAGCTTCGGCGCCACCAGGCTCGCGCGGCACATCAGCTCGGCGCCGACGGCGATGCCGCGCAAGGCATCTTCTCCCTGAATGCCGTTTCTTTCGGATATCGAAAGAACCGCGGGAACGATGACCGCGCCGGCGTGCACCGGCCCGCCCTCGAAGGTGTCGTCGAAGTCCTCGCCGTGCGCCGCGGTGCCGTTGACGAAGGCCGCGCCCGCCGCGTCCAGCGTGCGGGCGTGGCCAAGCGCGGTGCAGGCGCCCGAAGCCTCCCAGCCGCCGAGCGCCGCGCGCACGTAATCGGTCTTGCGCGCGGCGACGCACAGGCCGGCGATATCGATCAGCAGCTTTTCAGCGGTTTCCCGCATCGCGGCGGGGTCGGCGTTTTTGAGCGCGTCGGCGAGCTGTTCCGAGATGGTGTCGGTCATATTCTTCTTATGGACGATTCTATTTCCAGCTCGCGCGGCCGACGAACCACATAGTGAGACCGCCGGCCGTCACCATGCCGAGCGCGATGACGACAAAAATCCCCTGCAGCGACGTGGCAAGCGCGCTACCGGCCACGACGATGGCGAGGCGCGCCGTCCCCGCGAGCATGGGCCAGAGCACGCGTCCCGCGCCC
>DASQGB010000452.1:0-6510 GCA_035632815.1 Burkholderiales bacterium
AGAAGCCGGTGATCGCCCAGATCCAGGGCTACGCGGTGGGCGGCGGTTTTGCCATTACGGCGGGCGCCGACATCCGCATCGCCACGCCCGACGCCAAATTCGGCGTGCCGACCGCCCGCACGCTGGGCAACACCTTGTCCATGAAGAACTATGCGATGTTCGCCGACCTGATCGGCCCGTCGCGCGTGAAGGAGCTCATGTTCACCGCGCGCCTGATGACGGCGGACGAGGCGCTCACCGCCGGGTTTGTTCACGAAATCATCCCCCACGAGAAGATCGAGGCTCGGGTCAAGGAACTTGCGCAAAAGATCGCCTCGCACGCGCCGCTGACCCTGTGGTCGACCAAGGAAGCGCTGCGCCGCCTCCAGGACGCGCGGCCGCTGCCCGACGGGGACGACATCGTGCGCAAGGTCTACGGCAGCGAAGACTTCAAGGAAGGCGTGCGCGCCTTCGTCGAAAAGCGCCCGCCGCGCTGGACTGGCAAGTAGCATCGCCGGTAATCGTTCACCGGGATTTCGGGCATTTTTTGGCCCGTTGCTCCATTGCGTAACCAGCGGGCCGGGAGCAAGATGCCCGCCAGGCGCCGCTTCGGCGCGACCCCTCATTCGACGCGCGGCACACGGGAGGCAATCATGAAGCTACGCAGCTCGGCCATTGTCATGGCGCTGAACCTGGCGGCATTTCCATCCCTGGGATTAACGCAGGGCACCGACCAGGGCAAGCTCGGCAGCATGAGTTTCCCCGTAGCCTGCGATTCCTCGGTGCAGCAGGCGTTCAACCGCGCGGTGGCGCTGCAGATCAACTACTTCTGGGCGCCGGCGACCAAGGCCTTCAATGAGGTGCTCGCCCGCGATCCGGCCTGCGCCATGGCCTACTGGGGCATCGCGGTCGTGAACCTCGACAACCTTCTTGCGGCGCCGCCCTCGGCCAAGCAGATGACCGACGGTGCCGCAGCGATCGCGAAAGCGAAGGCGATCGGCGGCAAGAGCGCAAGAGAGCGCGACTACATCGCCGCGGTCGACGAGTTCTACCGCGACTACGACAAAACCCCGCACGGCGAGCGGCTGGGGAACTACGAACGCGCCCTGGAGCGCTTGCACCAGCGCTATCCCGACGACCACAACGCCGCGGCGTACTACGCGCTGGCCTTGCTGGCGACGCATCCGCCGAAGGACCAGACTTACGCGAAGCCGCTCAAGGCGGCCAAGCTGCTCGAAGCGGTTTTTGCCGCCGAGCCCAATCATCCGGGCGCGGCTCATTTCCTGATCCACGCCTACGACTATCCGCCGATCGCGAAACACGGCGTCGCCGCGGCGCGCAAGTATGCGGCGATCGCGCCGGATGCGCCGCACGCGCTGCATATGCCGTCGCACATCTTCACGCGGCTGGGCTACTGGCAGGAATCGATCGACACCAACCTGCGCTCGGCGAAATCCTGCGATACGCAGCGCTGCGAGCTGCACGCGCTCGATTACGCGATGTACGGGTATCTGCAGCTCGGGCGCGACCAGGAGGCCAAGCGCCTGGCCGACCGCATCTTCGCCTGGCCCGAGGCGGAACAGGCCTTCGTCGGCGGCTACGCGCTCGCCGCGATGCCGGCGCGCTATGCCCTCGAGCGCGGCAAATGGTCCGAGGCTGCAGGGCTGAAGATCGCTTCGCAGGATGCGGCTGCCTGGGGCAAGGTGCCGCCGGCCGAAAGCGTCATCGTGTTCGCCCGCGGCCTTGGCGCGGCGCGCGCGGGCAATGTCGCGCAGGCGAAGAGCGAGCTGGAGCGCCTGCGCGCGATCCACCAGGCGCTGGTCGCGGCGAAGAACGTCCACTGGGCAGAGCAGGCGGAGATTCAGGGCCGCATCGTGCTCGGCTGGATTGCCCATGCCGAAGGAAGGAACGACGAAGCGCTGCAGATGGCGCGGGCAGCGGCGGACGCCGAGGACGGGACTGAAAAGCACCCGGTCTCGCCAGGCCCGATCGTGCCCGCGCGCGAGCTTCTCGCCGAGCTGCTGCTGGCAGTGGGCCGGCCCGCAGACGCGCTGAAGGAGTTCGAGAAAGGCATGGAGCGCGAGCCTGGCCGCTTGCGCAGCCTTTACGGCGCCGCGAATGCGGCGGAGCGATCCGGCGACAAGGCGCTCGCGAAGAGCTACTACGGCAAGGTCGCCGAGATGACGAAGGGATCCAGCGAGCGCGAGGAGCTGCGCCGCGTCACCGCCTGGCTGGCGCAGAACTGACTCTCTTTCTTCGCCGTTTTGGCGCAGACATATCGAGCGTGATCCACGCCGGCGCGTGGTCGCTCGCATGCTCGAGGCCGCTGCCCGACGGCGACGACATCGTCAGAAAAGTCTACGGCAGCGACGATTTCAAAGAGGGCGTCAAGGCTTTCGTCGAGAAGCGCCCGCCGCGCTGGACCGGCAAGTAGGTTTGCCAGCCTAGGCCGCGGGATCGGCGTCCAGCCGGACGACCGCGCCTTCGAGCCCTTTCGCCGCCGCGGGGTAGCGCTTGAGGACGAGAGGATCGTGTCCCGGCACGATATGCGCGGGCGAGCTCGCCAGCTCGCGCAGCCGGTCGTGGCCCGCCAGCATGTCGGCGACGTTGTAGACGATCGGAAACGGCCGGCCCTGCTCCATGTTCGCGTAGAGATGCGAGGCGTCGGAAGCGAGCACCACCCAGCCGCGCCGCGTGCGCACGCGCACGCACTGCAGTCCCATCGTGTGTCCACCGATGAGGTGCACGGTGATGCCGGGCGCAATCTCCTTGTCGCCGTCGTGGAACACCACCCGGCCGTCGTACACCCGGCGCACCATCGCCACGACATCGTCGGGCTCGAACGCAAAGCGCATGGCGGCATGGCACATGCAGCGGCCGGTGCTGAACGCCATCTCGCGGTCCTGCAGGTGGTAGCGCGCGTTGGGAAACAGCGCGTGGTTGCCGCAGTGGTCGTAGTGCATGTGGCTGATGATGACGTCTTGCACTTTCGCGGCGTCGATGCCGACGGCCTTCAGCCCTTCGGCCGGATCGCGGATCAGCTCGCGCTTGCGCCGCGCCGCCATGGCGGCGTCGAAACCGGTGTCTAGCGCCCAGACCCTGCCGCCGCCGCGGATCGCCCAGATGAAATAGTCGAGCGGCATCGGGCCGTCGTGCGGATCGCCGCCGATGAAGTTCTCCGAGGCGCGCCGGTCGTGGTGCGCGTAGCGCACCGCGAAAATCTCGTAGACCGGCTCAGTCACGCGCCTTCGCCTGCTCTTTCACCTCCACGCCGGCCCATTCCTCGATACAGCGCACGATGGTGGTGAAATCCGTTTCGGGGCCCATGCGGGTGCAGGTGTAGGACCAGAGCTGGCGCACCGCGGAGCCGACCCACATCGGCACGCCCATCGCCTCGGCTTCCTCGACGCACAGCTTCACGTCCTTGTGCATGAGGGTGTTGGTGAAGCCGAAATCGAAGCTGCGCGGCAGGATCGCGCGCGGAAACTTGTCCTGCGTGGCGCTGTTGCGGCCGCTGCCGGCATTGATGACGTCGACCATGACGCGCGGATCGAGGCCCGCCTTGACGCCCATCACGATGGCCTCCGAGCTGATCGCCATGGCGGTGGCCGAAAGCAGGTTATTGGCGAGCTTCATGGTCTGGCCCAGGCCCGGCTTGTCGCCGAGGTAGAACAGCTTGCCGAACACCTTCAGGACCGGTTCGAGCAGCGCGCGGCGCTCCTGCGGGCAGGCGAACATCACCGCGAGCGTGCCTTTTTCCGCGCCCGACACGCCGCCGCTCACCGGAGAGTCGACTGCCGTGATGCCCTTGGCGGCGAGGCCGGCGGCGATCTCGCGCGCCACCCGCGGCCCGGTCGTCGACAGATCGACGAAATCGCGCAGCCTGCGCTTCGACCCCGAGGCGACGCCTTCCGCGCCGAGCGCGACCTGCTTGACGATGTCCGGCGTCGGCAGGCTGACGAGCACCGTCTCGACCTCGGCGGCCAGCGCGGCCACCGACGCCGCCTGGCGGGCGCCGCGCTTCAGCAGCGGTTGCAAGGCCGCTTCCCGGGTGTCGAACAAGGTGAGCGTGTAGCCCGCATCGAGCAGGCGGCCGGCCATCGGCGCGCCCATTTTCCCGATCCCGATGAAGCCGAGATGCATCTGGTGGTCTCCTCTTTTGATCGATTGTATGACAATAATACGAACTTGCCGAACTTGCCGAACTTGCCGAACTTGCCGAACGTGCCGAACTTGCCGAACGTGCCGAAGTTGCGCCTACCCACGAAGGAGGAGATATGAAGAAGCTTCTGCTCGCGTGCCTGCTCGCGGCCGCGCTGCCCGCCGCGTCGCAGGCCCAGACCAAGCTGCGGATGCAGTCCGCGTTTCCGCCCAAGGGCACCTTCGCCGACAACCTGGTGTTCTTCGCCGAGCGCGTCAAGGCCATGTCGGGGGGAAGGCTCGAGATCGTGCCGCTCGCCACCGGGTCGGTGGTACCCGCGTTCGACGTGCTGGATGCCACCCACAAGAAGGTTCTCGACGGCGCGCATTCCTCGTCGGCCTACTGGGTGGGCAAGAACCGGGCGGCGGCGCTGTTCGGCGTCACGCCCGGCGGCCCGTTCGGCATGGACGGGTTCGACTACATGGGCTGGCTCTACGACGGCGGCGGGCTCGAGCTGTACCGCGAGTTCTTCCAGGGGGTGCTGAAGCAGAACGTGGTGCCGATTCCGATGACCTCGGCCGGGCCCCAAGCGATGGGCTGGTTCAAGCGGCCGGTGAAGAACTGGGCCGATCTGAAGGGGCTCAAGTGCCGCCAGACCGGAATTTCCGCCGAGGTGTTCTCCAAGTCGGGCATGGCGACCGTGAACATCCCCGGCGGCGAGATCCTCGCGGCGGGCGAGCGCGGCGTGATCGACTGCGCCGAATGGGTCGGCCCGAGCGACGACATGCTGATCGGCTTCCACACCGTCTGGAAGCACTTCTACACGCAGTCGTCGCACGACCTGTCGCTGCTGGAGATCCTCATCAACGGCGACGTCTGGAAAGGCCTCGGCCCGGACCTGCAGGCGATCATGCAGGCGGCCGCGGTCGAAGCCACGCTGCGCTCGCAGAACCGGCGCAACCGGCTGGATGCGGCGGCGCTAGTCGAGCTGCAGACCAAGCACGGCGTCACCGTCCACCGCACCCCGAACGACATCCTGAAGAAGATGCTCGAGGCCTGGGATGGCATCGCCAGGGAGGAGGCGGCGAAGAATCCGTTCTTCAAGAAGGTGTACGACTCGCAGCGCGCCTACGCCTCGCAGGTGGTCACGTCGCGGCTCATCACGGCCCCGTCCTACAACTTCATCGCCGAGCACTACTGGCCGGAGAAGAAGTAATTTTCCGTAGCTTCGCCCTGCCCGCGATCAGGGCGATCGATCGCTTCACCGCATCGTTCGTCAACCTGGTCGCGCTGCTGCTCGCGCCCATGATCCTTGCGAACGTGTGCGAGGTGTTCATGCGCTACCTGCTGGGCATCCCGACCGTCTGGGCGGCGGACGTGACGGTGATGACCTACGGCTCGCTGTTCATGCTCGGCTCGGCGTACACGCTCTTCAAGGGCGCGCACGTTCGCACCGACATCTTCTGGGAGCGCTTCTCGGAGCGCACGAGGGGAATCATCGACAGCGCCGCGTACCTGCTCCTGTTCCTGCCGGTGATGGGCGTGATCTTCGCCATCTCGATCGACGATGCCTGGTACGCCTACTCGATCGACGAGCGCTCCACCCTCAGCCTGTGGCGCCCGATCCTGTGGCCGTTCCGCGCCGTCATTCCGCTCTCGGCCCTGCTGATGTTCGCCCAGGGCATCTCCGAGCTGCTGAAAGCCTTGTGGGCGGCGAGCACCGGCGAAGTCCTGGTGCATCACGAGAAGATCGTGCTTTGAGCGGCAACGAGATCATCGGGCTCGCCATGCTGGCGAGCATGATCGGCATCGTTTTCGTCGGCGTGCCGATTTCCTTCACGTTGCTGTACATCGCGCTGGTTTTCGGCTCGATCGGCCTGGGCATCGACTCGACGTTCAACCTGGCCTATATCCAGATCTTCGGCTCGATGAAGGACGACGTGCTGCCCGCGGTGCCCCTCTTCATCTTCATGGGGTTCATGAGCGAGCAGGCGGGCCTGATGAATCGCCTGTTCGAGTCGCTGCGCAACCTCCTCGCCCCGGTGCGCGGATCGCTCTACCTGACGGTGCTGCTGACCGCGACGATTTTCGCGATGGCGACCGGGATCATCGGCGCGGCCGTCACCGTGCTGGGGATCATCGCCGGACCGATGATGGTCAAGGCCGGCTACGACGCGCGGCTGTCGGCGGGCGCGATCGCCGCCGGCGGCACTCTCGGCATCCTCATCCCGCCGAGCATCATGTTGCTTGTCATGGGCCCGCTGCTGGGCGTGCCGGTCAATCATCTGTACAGCGCCGCGTTCGGCCCGGGCTTCCTGCTGGCCGGGCTCTACATCGTCTACTGTCTCGTGCGCAGCTTCTTCAATCCCGAGCTCGGCCCGCCGATACCG
>DASQGB010000453.1:0-3713 GCA_035632815.1 Burkholderiales bacterium
GGCTGGGAGCCGCAGATCGGCGTCGCCGCCGAGATCATCTTTCCGTACTGGTTGCTGCTGCAATGCTTCGAGCGCTTCGGCAGGGAGAGCCCGCACACGCGCATCGAGCTGATCGAGTCGGTGCTCGCGGGAACCAACGAGGCGCTGCTGCAGCGCCACGCGGACCTCGCGATCTCGGGACAGGTTCCCGCGGGATTCGTCGGCGACGCGCTGATCCGCCTGCGGATGATCCCGGCCGCGCATCCCGATCATCCGCTGCACAAGCTCGGCAGGCCGCTCACGCAGCGCGACCTGCGCGCGCATCGCCAGCTGGTGGTGCGCGAGACCGACGCCAGGCGCGCGAGCAAGCCCAACGCGGATACCGCGCAACGCTGGACGGTGAGCCACATGTCGACCTCCATCATCGCCGCGACGCAGGGCTTCGGCTTCGGCTGGTATGCCGAGGAAAAGATCCGCAGCGAGCTCGCGGCGGGCACGCTCAAGCCGCTGCCGCTGCGCGAAGGCGCGCAGCGGTTCGCCCAGCTTTACCTGGTGTACGCCGACCGCGAGAATGCCGGTCCCGGCGTTTTGCGCCTGGCCGAAATCATCCACCAGATGGTCAATGCCGAATGTCAGCGGGCGTCCTGAGCTCTCCCAGCGTCGAGCGCGTGCGCGAGGCGCTCGCGCGCGCCGGCGTCGCGAGCGAGATCATCGAGCTGCCCGGCGCCGCGCGCACCGCAAGTGCGGCCGCCGAATTCCTCGGCTGCCAGGTTGGCCAGATCGCCAACTCGCTGGTGTTCCGCGCCCAGACGAGCGACACCGCGGTGCTGGTGATGTCCTCGGGAGCGAAGCGCGTCGACACCGCTCGGCTCTCGGCTCTCGCGGGCGAGCCCATCGGCAAGGCCGACGCCGAGTTCGTGCGCAAGCACACCGGCTTTGCCATCGGCGGCGTGGCGCCGGTCGCGCAAGCGGGATTGAAACTCGTGGATACGGGCCTGATGAATTACGCCGAGCTCTGGGCGGCGGCCGGCCACCCGCACACCGTGTTCCGGCTGACTTACTCGGAGCTGTTGCGCATCACCGGAGGGACGCCGGTCGACGTGGGCTGCGCCTGAAGCGTGCGCATGGTGCGGCCGTGCGCCAGCACGGCGTCGGGGCTGCGCTGCAGCGCATCGGCGTACTTGCGCTGGAACTCGGCGCCGCCGGCATCGGGCTTGAGCAGCTTGCGGATCTCTGCGATCGGGTCGGCGGGGTTCGGCTGCGGCTCGCCTTCCTCGAGCATCTGGTCGAAACGCACGATCAGCGCGGTAAGCGGGCCCAGCCAGGCGAGCGCGGGGTCGCGCAGCAGCGCATCGAGGAACTCCCGGTCGGGCAGGCGGCCGCGCACGCGCTCGTAGTCGCGGCGCTCGGCGTCCACCAGCGCCTTGTGCAGGTCGAGCAGGTGGCGGCGCACTTCTGCGAGCAGGCTATGGGCCATTCGGTCTCCTCCAAGCAATTCCCGCTCCCGCGGCGCGCCGGTTACGGCGGTCATGAGGCGGTAACAACGCTGTCATAGTCTCGCGCGCAGTCACTCAACTCAAGGAGAACCCACGTGAGGGTTTGGACCATTGCGGCAGCTCTGCTGGCGGCTGCGCCAGCCTACGCGCAGATTGTAAAGATCGACGGCTCGAGCACGGTGTACCCGATCACCGAGGCGGTGGCAGAGGAATTCCAGAAGTCCAAGCAGAACCGCATCAAGGTGACGGTGGGCATTTCGGGTACCGGCGGCGGCTTCAAGAAGTTCTGCCGCGGCGAGATCGACATTTCCGACGCCTCGCGCCCGATCCTGCAGAAGGAGATGGAGGACTGCAAGGCGGCAGGCATCGAGTACTTCGAGCTGCCGGTTGCCTTCGACGCGCTCACCGTGGTGGTCAACCCCAAGAACAGCTTCATCAAGCAGCTCACCATCGCCGAGATGAAGAAAATGTGGGAGCCCGGCGCGCAGGGCAAGGTGACGCGCTGGAACCAGGTCAATCCTGCCTGGCCGGATGCGCCGATGAAGCTGTTCGGGCCGGGCGCCGACTCAGGCACCTTCGACTACTTCACCGAGGCGGTGGTCGGCAAGTCCAAGTCCTCGCGCGGCGACTTCACCGCCTCCGAGGACGACAACGTGCTGGTCCAGGGCGTGGCGCGCGATGTCAACGCGCTCGGCTATTTCGGCTACGCCTACTACTCGGAAAACAAGGACAAGCTGAAGGCCGTGCCGATCGTCAACAACAAGGGGCAGGCGGTTGAGCCGTCGATGGACTCGGTGCTGAAAGGCAGCTACCAGCCGCTGTCGCGCCCGATCTTCATCTACGTCAACGCCAAGGCCCTGGGCAAGCCCGAGGTGAAGGAATTCGTCGAGTATTACATGACCCACGGCGCGAAGCTCGCGCAGGAAGTGAAGTACGTGCCGCTGCCCGCGTCGGCGTACAAGACGGCCCTCGACCATGTCGCCAAGAACAAGAAGGGTACCGTGTTCGGCGGCACCGCCGAGGTCGGCATCACCATCGAAGAGCTGCTGCGCCGCGAAGCCAAGCTCTGAGCGGATTTTGTAATAATCTCGAGGTTCTCCCGTGAGCGGAGCCGTTTCCGGGAGCGCCTCGATGCCGACCCCGACCCTGCCGAACAGCGAACGGCTCGCCCGCCGGCGCTCCCGCAAGCTGCGCGAAGGCGCGATCGAGGCGGTGCTGTTTCTCGCCGCCCTGGTGTCGGTGTTCACTACCGTGGGCATCGTCTACATCCTGGTCAAGGAATCGGTGGTGTTTTTCGCAGAGGTGCCGATCGCCCGGTTCCTGACCGAGACGCAGTGGACGCCCCTTTTCGACAACCCGCAGTTCGGCATCGTGGTGCTGCTTTCCGGCACGCTGACCAGCTCGCTGGTGGCGCTGGCGATCGCCATTCCGCTCGGCACCATCATCGCGATCTATCTGTCGGAGTTCGCGCCGTTCAAGCTGCGCGAGATCGCCAAGCCCTTCCTCGAGCTCCTCGGCGGCGTGCCGACCATCGTCTATGGCTACTTCGCGCTGCTGTTCGTCACTCCGCTGCTGCAGCACCTCTACCCGGGGCTCCCCGGCTTCAACCTGCTGTCGGCGGGCATCGTGATGGGCATCATGATCATCCCCTACGTGAGCTCGCTGTCGGAGGACGCGATGCGCGCAGTGCCGATGAACCTGCGCGAGGGCTCGTACGCGATGGGCGCGACGCGGCTGCAGACGGCGCTGCGCGTGGTGTTCCCCGCGGCGATCTCGGGGGTCGCCTCGGCCTACATCCTGGGCATCTCGCGCGCCGTGGGCGAGACCATGATCGTGGCCGTGGCCGCGGGCATGCAGCCCAACCTGACCTTCAACCCGCTCGAGCCGGCGGCGACGATCACCGCCTACATCGTGCAGGTGGCCCTGGGCGACCTGCCGCACGGCTCGATCGGCTACCAGACCATCTTCGTCGCGGGCCTGACGCTGATGCTGTTCACCCTGGTCTGCAACATCGCCGGGCACTTCCTGCGCAAGCACTTCCGCGAAGCCTATTGAAATGAATTTGAAAGACCAGATCAAAAAGAGAAAGCGCTACGACGCGCTATATGCCGTCATCGGGCTCGTCGCCCTGATGATCGGCGTGCTGACCTTCGTGGCGCTGTTCGCCCAGATGGCGATCAATGGATGGCCGCGGCTCGAGTGGGACTTTTTCACCTCCTTCCCGTCGCGCCGCGCCGG
>DASQGB010000454.1:0-3833 GCA_035632815.1 Burkholderiales bacterium
TATAATCCGCGCCTTCCCGCAGCCCCGGCACGGCCAAGTAGCTCAGTTGGTAGAGCAGCGGACTGAAAATCCGTGTGTCGCTGGTTCGATTCCGGCCTTGGCCACCAACACTTCAACGACTTGCTGTTCCTGCTACAGCGACCACATCAGCAGATACCAGCCAGCAAACGCGAGGATGGACACCACCGCGACGATTCGTCCCTGCCCACCGAAGCGTCTTGCCGAAACTACGATTTCGCGCGTGGTTGGATAGGTCGGCCTGGAGAAGTGGCGGTATGCAGCGGCATTGGTGCGGACCTTGTAAGCGGTGTTTTGCCGCATGCTCGTTTCTTCAGAAGGGAGGTCCTGATAGTCGCTTATTCGACCCCCGGGGCACAGGAGGGAAGTCACGAGGACACTGAATCTCTACGATTCGAGTACCCTTTGCGCTCGATGCGAGTGCTTCTGCTCCTGCTCTGGTTCACCGTTCCTACGGCGCTGGGGGAGACAATTTCGGGCCGGGTCGCGGCCGTTGCCGACGGGGACACGCTGACCATTGTGGACGCGGCGAAAAGGCAGTACCGGATCCGGCTTGCGGAGATAGATGCCCCCGAGCGCAAGCAAGCGTTTGGCACGCAGTCTCGACAGTCACTAGCGGAGCTGTGCCTCAAGAAGGGGGCGAAAGTCGAGACGCAAGGACCGGACAGCAACAAGCGCTACATCGGTCGAGTCACCTGCGAGGGGGTTGACGCCAGCGCAGAACAGGTGCGCCGCGGGATGGCATGGGTGTCGGCGCGGCAGACCGGACCTGCCTCCCCGCTCTACGAGCTGGAGGCTCACGCCAGGCTGCGTCAGATCGGTTTATGGGCCGATTCGCAGCCCGTCCCGCCGTGGGAGTGGAGAGCGGCACCGCGCGCCAAGTAAACCGCGGAGCGGGTCAATACAGGTGGTCGGTCAGCTCGAACGACGAGCGCACCCCGATGCTGTGGTAATTGCTTTCGAGCCATGCGTGAGCACTCGTTCTGCCTTCCTCGTACAACGCCCTGATGAAACTGGCGTGTGTGTCGAGCTTGCTTAGCGGCGCCAACTCGATCATGAGGTCCTTCGAGTCGATCAAGTGCATCTTCAGACGCTTCAGGCGGCGCTCGAGGCTGCCGAAAGAAAACCTGCCATCTTCGGCCTCCTGCTTGGCCATGGCGATGCCTTGCAGCTCGGCGTAGAACGCGGACGTGAAGCTGATCTCGGTCATTCGCTCGAAGATGGCGTCAGCCGTTGCCGGCGTTCGAGGACGTCGAAAAGGATTCAGCAGAACCACCAGGATGTCGTCGGCGGCGCATTTGTAGAGAAGCGGGCGGATCGGCGGGTTGGCCGTAAGCCCCCCGTCCCAATATGCGGTTCCTTCGATCTGGACGCTGTGATGCATTTGTGGCAGGCAGGAGGATGCCAACAGGACATCAAGCGTAAGTTCGCTGTTGCGAAAAAGGCGAGGCATGCCGGTTTCCACCGCGGTGGCGGCGACGAACAGGCTCAGCTTGCATTCCGCCCGCAGCCGCTCGAAATCAATCTGTCTGGAAAGAATTTCGCGGAGTGGATTTAGGTTGAACGGATTGAGCTGGTAAGGCGAGTAGAAACGGCACCAGAAAAGGAAGGCCTTGATAACGGTGAGTTGCGAGCTCGAGCTGTTCGCCTGCAGGCTCGCCTGCGTAAGCGTGAAGGGCTCCCTAGTCGATACGCTTTCCCAGAAAGCCTTCAAGGCCTCGCGGGCGCCGGTGCGCCCCCCGGAAACGAACCCGCTTGCGAGCACGACAGCGTTGAGTGCGCCGGCGCTCGCGCCGCTGATGCCTTCCAGGGAGATGCGCTGGTCCTCGAGCAGGCGATCCAGAACGCCCCAGGTGAATGCGCCGTGAGAGCCTCCGCCCTGCAGCGCCACGGAGATCACCTTGTTCTTGGTGGGCGCCGATGCGACTTCTGAATGAAGCGACTTAACCTCCAAGCGACGCGTTTTCCATGCGACAAGCATCCGACGCGCCGATGAAACCTACAAGCGCGCAAATCTAATGGCCGACTTGAGCCAAATTCATGTTTGGGGTTAAGCGCGCTCGGCCACCAGCACCACGTTCGAGCCGCCGAAGGCGAAGGAATTCGACATCACGGCACGCGGCGGCGCCATGCGCTCGGCGCGCGGGCCGACGTGGCGCAGGCGGCAGGCCGGATCGGGCTGCTCGAGGAAGGCGGTGGGGGCGACGATGCCCTTCTCGAGCGCGAGCAGCGCGACCGCGAACTCGAGCGCGCCGGCGCCGCCGAGGAGGTGTCCATGCATCGATTTGGTCGAGCTGACGCGCAACTCGCGCGCCGCCTCGCCGAACGCTGCATTGATCGCCTCGGCCTCCACGACATCGCCTACCGCGGTCGCCGTGCCGTGCGCATTCACATAGCCGACTTCCCCGGGTTCTAATCCGGATTCATGCAACGCTTCGCGCATGGCGCGGATCTGGCCGTCCCGGTCGGGGCGCGACATGTGGGCCGCGTCGCAGGAATTGCCGTAGCCGCTGAGCACGGCGTGGATGTGCGCGCCGCGCGCGCGGGCGCGAGATTCTTCCTCGAGCACGAAGGCCGCGGCGCCTTCGCCAAGCACCAGGCCGCCGCGCCGCCTGTCGAACGGCTTGCAGCTCGCCGCCGGGTCGGCCGGATCGGCCGGGGCCAGCGTGCGCAGCGCCTGCCACGCCGCGAGCGTGCTGGGCGCAAGCAGGGCTTCGGCGCCGCCAGCGACGATCGCGTCGGCCCGACCCGCGGCGATGGTGCGCATCGCCTCGCCGAGCGCCATCGCGGAGGAGGAGCAGGCAGTGGAGAAATTGGCGAACGGCCCGCGCAGGCCGTGGCGCACGGCGATGTTCGAGCCGCCGGCGTTGTTCATCGCCATCACCACGGTGAGCGGCCGCATGCGCCATTCCTGGCGCGCATAGACCTGCTTGTAGCTCGCTTCCAGGGTCTGCGCCCCGCCGAAGCCCGTGCCCCAGTACACACCGATGCGCTCGCGGTCGGCGCCTGCGAGGTCGATCCCGCTCGCAGCGATGGCCTGCGCCGCGGCCGCCAGGGCGAACTGCGTCACGCGGTCGAGATTGGCGGCCTCGCCTTCCTTGAACGGCGCGACCCACTCCACCATGCCGGCGACCTGAACACCCGAGCCCTGCGTGATTTCCTCGGGCAGCCTGCGGATGCCGGACCTGCCCTGCTCGAGCGAGCGCTGGAAATCCTCGAGCGTGACGCCGAGCGGCGATACGACCCCGGCCCCGGTGACCGCGACGCGGCGCTGGCCCATCGGCGCGGCTAGCCCTTGCCGGCGGCGGCGAGAGCCGAAGCGACGTGGCTCTCCAAGTCGGCGAGCGTCTTGATGCGCCTCAGCTCCTCGTCCGACACGCTGACGCCGAATTCCTCCTCGACCTTGAACATGAACTCGATGAAGCTGAGCGAGTCGATGCCGAGCGAGTCGAGCGGCGCCTTGGGGTCCAGCCCGTCCGGATCGATCGAGAATTCCTTCGCGGCCAGCTGCTTGATGCGGACGAGCGTGTCCATCGAGGATGAATTATAGTCTGCGAGGTCAGCCACCGCACCCATGGCAACCCGCCGCCTTCGCCGCAAGGCATCCGCAAAACCCGCGGTCCGTATGTCGGCCGTGCTCGGCCTGCAGAAGGTCGACGTGTTCAAGGGACTGGACGCGTACAGCCTGAGGGAAATCGCCGCGCAGTGCAGCTGGATGCGCTGCAAGCGAAACCAGTACGTCATTCGTAGCGAGGGAACGGATCGCGACGTGTACTTCGTGATCGCCGGCATGGTGCGCGTGGCGGCGCAAGCGG
>DASQGB010000455.1:0-3976 GCA_035632815.1 Burkholderiales bacterium
CCAAACCAAATTCGGCAAGCACCGCGCGCGGCTCGCGCACCATGCGCGAGCGGTAGTTGCGCGACTTGTACCACTCGGGCGGAATGCCGAGCAGCATGCGCGGATAGCAGGAGCACAGCGTGCAGACGATGGCGTTGTGCAGCTGCGGCGTGTTCTCGACCGCGAGCAGCTTCAGCGCCGGGACATCGAGGCCGAGCTCCTCGCAGGCTTTGGTTCCATTTTGCAAAAGTCTTGCCTTGAATGCCGGATCGACCCATGCGCGCGCCACCACCTTTGCGCCCCGCTCGGGCGTGCGTTGCCGCATGTCCTCGACCGCGGCGTCGACCTGCTCGTTGGTGAGGACGCCCTTCTCGACCAGCAGCTCGCGCAGGCTGACTTCCATCAGCTGGAAGTAGCTCAGCGGCTGGTACTTGCCTTGATCCTTCATGCGCTCTCCAGCCAGTGCTGAAAAATTTCCACCTCGACCACGTCCGCGGGGCTGCCGCGGTAGTCGGGCCAGACTTCATTCTGCAGGAAGCGCACGCGGTACAGCGGCTGCGGCGGCAGGCCGTCGCGCATCTGCGCCAGCTCCTCGGGATTGGGGAAGGCGCCGCAGATGCGCTCGACGGTGCCGGTGCAGCCGCGGATGTAGAAGGGGGTGCGCACGTGCCCCAGAGGATAGGCCTTCAGCACTTTCACGCGCTCGCCCGGCTTGAATTTAGCTTCGTTCATCGACTTCGGCCATCTTTCTGGCCAGCTCCGCGGTGGTGATGATGCCGCGCTGGATCAGGGTCTGCGTCACCGAGACGATCCAGCGGTCGTAATAGCCCATCGCGTCGTAGGCCCTGGGCGGCAGCGCCTCGATGTTCTTGCGCAGCTCGTCGACCGTGATCAGGCGCTTAGGTCCCCTGATGCCCGAGAGGATCATCATCAGCGCGTCGACGCGCTTCTCCCAGTCTGCATAGTCGTGCTCGCCGCGCTCGACCCGGCCGGCGGGCTCGCCGCCCATGTCGTGGAAGCCGCGCCGCTCCACCTCGAGCATCTTGCGGGCGAGCTCCGCGGTGGTGATGATGCCGCGCTGGATCAGGCTCATCCCGAGCGAGGCCACCCAGCGCTCGTAGTAGCTCATGGCGTCGTAGGCCTCGGGCGGCAGCGCCTCGATGTTCTTGCGGCGATGGTCGACGGTGAGCAGCTTCCTCGCGCCGAGCAGCACGCTCATCGCATCGACGCGCCGCTCCCAGTCGGAATAACCGTGCTCGCTGCGCTCGACCTTGCCTGCCGGCAGACCGCCCATGTCGTGGTGGCTTCGTTTCATTACGCGACCCATTCCGAAACGGGCGCCTGCGCTTCGTGCAGCGGCTGGCAGACGATATCCACCAGAGTGGGACCCGCCGCGGAGAGCGCGGCTTTCAATACGCTGCCCAGCTCATTGGGGTTGGTCACGCGCCAGCTGCGCACGCCGAACGCCGAGGCGACCTTGGCGTGGTCGGTGACGCCGAAGTCCACCGAGAAGTAGCGCTGCTGATAGCCCGCCTTCTGCCCGGCCTTGATCCAGCCATAAGTCGCGTTCGAGATCACCACGAAGGCGAGCGGCAGCTTCAGCCGCACCACGGTCTCCAGCTCGCCGACGCACATGCCGAAGCTGCCGTCGCCCATCACGGCGACGGTCTTCACGCCGGGCCGACCCAGGTGCGCACCGACCGACGCCGCCATGGCGTAACCCAGCGCGCCGTGCGCGCGGTTGGAGAAGTAGCGCCGCCCGGTGCCGCGCACGACGTAGTAGGCCGAGAGGTAGGGGCAAGGCGTTCCCGGATCGGCGACCACGATCGCGTCGTCGTCGAGCGCCTTGTTCAGCTCCGCCACCACGCGCTCGGGCTTGATCGGGATGTCGGCCGATTCGGCGAGGGCGCGAAACGCGGCAAATTTCTCGCGGCGCGCTTTCTCGACGAAGGAAACATCCCGCTTCAGGTCGGTGACGGCCTCCGAGAGCGCAGCCAGGCCGAGCTTCGCATCCCCGACGAGCGGGACGTCGACCTTGTAGTTCGTGCCGGGCACCGCAGGGTCGACGTCGATATGGATGATCTTCGCCTTGCCCGGCGCCGGGTGGCGCCAGCGCTCGGTGGTCACCGAGCCGGCGCGGCAGCCGACGAAGATCACCAGGTCGGCGGCATCGACCAGCGCGCGGGTCTGCGGCGTGCCGCCGTTCGACCCGACCACGCCCACCGCGAGCGGGTGCTGCTCGTCGATCGAGCCCTTGCCGCTGATCGTCGTCGCTACCGGCGCGGAAAGCTTCTGCGCCAGCGTGGCGAGCTCGTTCTCGGCGCCCGACAGCACCACACCGCCGCCGCAAATAAAGAGTGGATTCTTCGAGCTGCGAAGCAGTTTTGCGGCGAGCTCCACCAGAAAACCATCGGGCGCCGTGCGCCTGGAGGGGAAAGCGCCCAGCGTCGGATCGGCCCAGAGGTCGGCGCCGTCCACCGGAGCGTTCTGCACGTCGAAGGGCAGCGCTATGTGGGCGGCGCCGGGGCGGCCGGTCGTCATGCTTTCGAAGGCGGCGCGCAAGGTTCGAGGGATGTCGGCCGCGCGGTCGATGACCGCGTTCCACTTGGTGAGCGGCTTCATCAGCGCGCGCTGGTCGAGCTCGGTCAGGGTGAATCTGTTTCTCGAGCTGACCGAGATGTCGGTGTTGATGGCCAGCACCGCAATGGAAGACTCGTTCGCCTCCACCAGGCCCGGAAGGATGTAGGTAGCGCCGCCGCCCGAGGGCCCTTCGCACACGCCGACCTTGCCGGTGACGCGGGCGTAGCCATCGGCCATATACGCGGCGTGGCGTTCGTCGCGCGTCAGGATGTGTTTGATGGAATTCAACCGGTAGAGCGCGTCGTAGAGCGGCAAGCTCGTGTCGCCGCACAGGCCGAAGATGACCTCGACGCCGTGCGCCTTCAGCATCTCGACCACCGCTTCGGCGCCGGTCAGCGCGACCGCCTGGGCTTCGACCGGCTTGTTCATGCGCGTATCTTACCGCGCAGGTTTCAGGACCAGTCCGTTTTGCCTAGCGCGATCCCCAGAGTTCCAGCGCTCGCCAAACGCTCGATAGGATTGCGTACCCGCGCTTCGTCGCCCGTTACCGTGTCATTCGCATTCATGCTGCGGCGGGCGTTGAGGGTTACGCTATTTGAGCACCCCGGGCCAGTTTGCGTCGGCTTTGCGGATGTAGCCGGGGACGTCGCGCTTCCAGTCCGCTTGCACGCCGGGGCTGTAGTTGAGGTACAGCTTGTCGTCGACCACGCTCCACGCGGCCGGATCGATGCTCACCGCGTAGCCGCTGGCGACCCCGAAGGCGCAGTAGCCGCCGTACTGCGGCGCGTACTTCTCTGGCGCGGCGGCGAAGCGGTCGCGGTTCTCCGCGCTCGCGAAGCGCCAGGTCGCGCCTTTCCAGCGGTGCCTGAAGCGCTCCGAGCCGTTCACCGGTTGGCCTTGCGTGAAATAGGCTACCGGGTCATAGCCGCGGATTGCGCCCGCCGAGTCCGCATATACCTCGGATTTCTGCGCCGCGGCGACGCCGGAAAACAGGATTGCAAGGACAAGCAGGACAGTTTTCATTGCCGTTGGTCGGACGAAGACACGAAACCTTTCAGTCGCCCGCACGGCTATATTAGCGCGACATGAACATCGCAGACCGGCAGAAGCCGGCCCCCGGCGGACTGGTCCTCGACCACGTTTCGCATTTCGTGCCCGACATCGGGGTTGCCGCCGAGCTGCTCGACGCGCTCGGCTTCGTCGTGACGCCGCTATCGGCGCAGCGCACGGCGGCGGGACCGACCGGCAGCGCCAATCGCTGCGTGATGCTCGAGCGCGGTTATCTCGAGTTCCTGACGCCGGCGGTCGATCCAGCCGCGGTGCGCCTCGCCTGCTTCGGCACGCCCGATGCGCAAGGCGAGCATCGCCGCCTGAGCGCGCACGGCTTCGATCCGCAGCCGATCGTCGCGCTCGAGCG
>DASQGB010000456.1:0-6678 GCA_035632815.1 Burkholderiales bacterium
AAGATCTGGTGGCGCAGCGCGGAGATCACCGCGGTCGCGCCGCACCGCCGTGCCGGATTGGGCCTCGGCTGGGTGGCGCAGGAGCGGGAAATCTTTCCCTCGCTGACGCTGGAGGAGAACCTGACCGTCGCGGCGCGACCCGGCCCCTGGAGCCTCGACACCGTGTATGCCCTCTTTCCCCGCCTGAGGGACCGCCGCGCCCACATGGGCAATCAGCTCTCCGGCGGCGAGCAGCAGATGCTTTCCATCGCGCGCGCGCTGATGACCAATCCGGCGCTGCTGCTCCTCGACGAGCCGCTGGAGGGCCTTGCGCCGATCATCGTCGAGGAGCTGGCGGCTGCGCTGAAGAAAATGGTCGGCCAGGCGACGGCGATGATCCTGGTCGAGCAGCACACCGAGATGGCGCTCTCGCTCACCGAGTACGCGGTGGTGATCGAGCGCGGCAGCATCGCGCACCGCGCCCGCTCCGCCGATTTCGCGCGCGACGCCGAGACCCTCGAGCGCTACGTCGGCCTCAAGGTCTCGCCCCCCTGACAACCGGGTGGCCTACTTCGGCCGGCGTCCCACCAGGTAGCGCACGCCGGAGGGACCCGCGTCCTCGGCGTGGACGCAGCCCGCCTGCATGGAGAACTCGTCTCCCGCGCTGTACTTGCGCGCCCTGCTGTCCACCGTGAGCGTGATGTCGCCCTCGAGAACCAGCGCGAGGACGTCGAAAGGATGCGAATGCTCGGCGTTGCGGCGATGGGGCTCGAGCGCATTGGTGCGGATCTCGGGATAGCCTTCGGCCTTCAGTCTCTCTTCAAACGCTGCTGCGTCCATGGCGCGCCTCCGCGAAACGTGGTCTGTCCCTGATTCTACTTCAGCTTCAGCAGGCGCTTGGCGTTGCCGAAGTAGATCCGGCGCGCGTCGTCTTTCTTCAGCTTCAGGGCGTCGATCGCCTTGATCGTCTCCCGGATGAACAGCGGCCCGCCCTGGGGGTCGAAGGGGCAGTCGGTGCCGAACAGCACATGCTTGCTGCCGTAGAAGTCCAGCCCGCAGCGGATCGCGCTCGCCGCGCCGTTGACCGAGGTGTCGCCGTAGAACATCTTGAAGAACTCGAGCGGTCTTTTCTTCATTTTTTTCAGCAAAGACTCATAGTCTTCGTCGGCGGTGCGGCTGCCGAGCTGGTCCATGCCGTAGCCGATGCGGTTGACGAAGAACGGCGCCATGGCGCCCAGGTGGTGCGTGATGATCTTGAGCCGCGGCAGCTTCTCGAGCATGCCCGAGAACACGAGGCGCGCCATGAAGGCGCTGGTCTCGTAGGGCCAGCCGAACAGCCACCAGATCTCGTACTTCGACTTCTGCTCGGTCGGGTAGTCGGCGAACTTCGCGGTGCGCGTCGGATGCACCCACAGCGGCAGGTCGTGCGTTTTCGACATGCGCTCGAAGATCGGGAAGAACTCGGGCTCGTCGAGCGGCCGGCCGTTGACGTTGGTGAAGATCTGCACGCCCTTCGCGCCGAGCTTGCCGATGGCGCGATCCATCTCCTCGAGCGCCGCCGGCACGTTGTTCATCGGCAGCGAGGCGACGAAAGCCGGGAACAGATCCGGATGCTTTCTCACGATCGCCGCCATGCCGTCGTTGGCAAGCCGGGCTAACTCCGGAGTTTCGCTTTCATCTCCCAGAAATTCGATTGCGGGCAGGGAGAGGGTCAGCACCTGCTGGTAGCCCGGGAAGCGCTTCATCATGCGGATGCGCTTGTCGAGGTCCCACAGCACCGGGATGTGCATCCAGCGCTTGAGCGCCGCGGCGAGCGCCGGGTTGGCGGCGGCGATTGCCTTCATGCGCTCGAAGAACTCGCGCGGAAAGATGTGCGGAAAGATGTCGAGCTTCTGCTGTGGCATTTTCATGCCGTGAATGCTAGGAATCGCCGCGCCGCGGCGTCAAGCCACGGATTGCAAGACACCGCGCTCGATACGCTGGCGCATCCACGCGGCGCAGTCGGCGGCAGCGAGCGGACGCGACAGCAGGTAGCCCTGCATCTCGTCGCAGCCGTGCTCGAGCAGGAAGCAGCGCTGCGCCTCGGTCTCCACCCCTTCGGCGACCACTTTGAGGCCGAGGCTGTGCGCCATGGTGATCACCGCGCGAGCAATTGAGACGTCGTCGCCGTCGTGCGGCAGCCCCACCACGAAGGAGCGGTCGAGCTTGAGCGCGTCAACCGGCAGGCTCTTGAGGTAGCCAAGGCTCGAGTAGCCGGTGCCGAAGTCGTCGATCGCGATGCGGATGCGCCGGGCGCGCAGCTGGCTGAGGATGGCGGCGGTGCGGTCGGCGTTCTCCATCGCATCGCTCTCGGTGATCTCGATGGCGAGCAGGCGCGAGTCGACGCCGTAGTCGCGCAGTGCGCGATCGATCACCGCGCCGAGGTCCTGCACGAACTGCCGCGCCGACACGTTGATCGCCACCGGCACCACCCGCAGGCCGGCCTGCTGCCAGCTGCGCAGCTGGGCGCAGGCGGCGCGGATCACCCATTCGCCCACCGGCACGATCAGCCCCGAGTCCTCCATGACCGGCACGAAGATGGACGGCGCCACCGGACCGTGCCCGGGACGGTCCCAGCGCAGCAGGGCTTCGAGGCCGATCACGGTGCCGCCCGCGAGGCTCGCCTTGGGCTGGAAATGCAGACGAAACTCTCCGCGCTCCAGGGCATGACGCAGGTCGTTTTCCAGCAACAGCTTCTCCATCGCGCGCTCGTTCATCGCCGCGGTATAGAAGTGGCAGGTGTTGCGCCCCGCCTCCTTGGCGCGGAACATCGCCGCGTCGGCGTTCTTCATCAGCGATACGCCGTCGCCGCCGTCATCGGGGAAGGTCGCGATGCCCACGCTCGCGGTGACGTACAGCTCCTGGCCGTCGAACTGGAACGGCACCGCGATGGCCGCGATGATCTCGCGCGCCACCTGCGCCGCGTCGGCCGGCGCGCCAATGTCGGCGAGGACCACGGCGAACTCGTCGCCGCCGAGCCGCGCCACCGTGTCTTCGGCGCGCATGCGCTGGGCGAGGCGCGTTGCCATGCCTTGCAGCAGCCGGTCGCCGACGTTGTGGCCAAGCGTGTCGTTCACGGCCTTGAAGCGGTCCACATCGACGAACAGCACTGCCACTTTCCAGGCGCGCCGGCGCGCCTGGCTGAGCGTCTGCGCGAGTCGGTCGTAGAAGAGCGTGCGGTTCGGCAGCTCGGTGAGGCTGTCGTAGTGCGCCTGGTGGACAAGACGGGCCTGCGCACGCGTCTGGCGCAGCCAGGCGGTGAGCATGGCGACGCCGAAAAGTGCGATCAGCAAGCTCGCCAGCAACGCACCGACGTAGTAATTGCGCGACCTGGCATAGGAAGCGGCCATGATCTCGTCGAGCGAGGCGCCCACCGCGATCACCAGCGGATACTCGGCCAGTGCGCGATAGCTGACATGGCGCACCACGCCGTCGCCCTGCCCGGTCGCCACCAGGCTGCCGGCGGTCTCCTTGCCGAGCCACTGGAACAGCTCGCTGTCGCGCATGTCCTGCCCGAAGCTGGTGGTCTCGCCCAGGCGGCGCGCGCGCACGGTGCCGTCTCGTCCGATGAGCTCGATCATGCCTTCGCGGCCGACATCGAGCTGCTGATAGAAATCGGAGAAGAACGCGGGGTCGACCGAGGCCAGCACTACGCCGCCAAAGGAGCCGTCGAGCTTGTCGATACGGCGGGTCATGTGCAGGCTGGGCCGGCCAGTGACCCGCCCCACCGTCGGCTTGCCGATCAGCAGATCCTCTGAGGGGTTGCCTTGGTGAAAGCGGAAGAACTCGCGGTCCGAGCCGTTGACGCCGGGGGCGCGCAGGCCGTAGCCGCGCTCGTCGAGCACATCGAGATGGGCGAGCACGCTGAGGTCGATCACGCCGGAAACGGCGAGCGTATGCAGGTCGAAGGCCTGGCCCTGCTCGCGGTAGTGGTGCATCACGAATTGCAGCGTCTGGTCGACCAATTTCAGGCTGCGCACGGTGTGCGCCTCGAAGGCGAGCGCCAGGTTCGAGTTGCGCCGCACGGCCTCGGTTTCGGCTTCGCCGCGCTCGTAGCCGATGCGCTCCAGGGCGAACGCCCATACCAGGCCGGTCAGGACGAGGCAGATCAGCCCGATCACGACGCCCACTCCAGCGAAACGACCCCAGCGAAGCGCCATCTCCCTCCCCTGGCTGAGATGCCCTTTTCATACTATCCAAGGCCCCCTGCTGCGCCATAAGGCAATCCCCTAGGCGCCTGGCGAAATGCCTGAGCGGCATTGCGTCCTCGCTGACGATTTCTGACAAAGCAGTCGGACAATACGCCCAGCTGCTCTGCACACGCGGCGGCTGACGCTGCTTAAACTTTAGGGAACGGAGATACCTGACTCAGCGCCTTGGCCATCGATACGACATCGTCCCTGAACGTATCCAGGTGACGCCTCATCAAAGTCGACGCGGCCGCTTCGTCCGTTCTGAAGATGGCGTCCACGATCTGCTTATGCTCCGCCATGGCCACGGTGATCACGCCCGGGTGGAACCCCATCCCGCGCCGGTACACTTCGACTTTGTTGCGCAGATTGATCGTCTGGCTTTCGAGGTAGCGGTTGTGGCTCGCCGCATAGATGACCTCGTGGAATCGCTTGTTGGCGTCATGAAACGGCCCGGGATTGTCGTTTTCGGCGGCTTTTGCGCAAGCTTCGAGGGCCGCGTTGATCGCTCGCCTGTCTTCGGCGGTGTGGCGGCGCGAAGCGAGCGCGGCGCAGGCAGCCTCGAGAAAGGTGATGCTTTCGAACATTTCGGCAAGCTCTGCCACCGTGTGCTTGGCGACGATGGCGCTGGCCCGCGGCCGCAAGCTCACCAGGCCTTCCGCAGCCAGTTGCTTGAGCGCCTCCCGCACCGGCGTGCGCGAGGCGCCATAGTGGACGCCGAGCACCTTTTCGTCGAGCTTGGCTCCGGGAAGGAGCCGGCCGGAAACGATGTCGGCCTCGATCGCGGCGCGGATACGATGACTCTGCGTTTCGCCTCTCAGGGACAAATCGCCGTTGGACTGCTGTCGCTCGCTATTTTTGAGCAGAGGATCCCTCCTTGTGGCGCTGCGCGCCAAGATAGCTGGCCCGCACATACTCGTCGGCCAGCAGTTCGGCCCCGGTTCCCTCCATCACGATGGCCCCGGTCTCCATGACGTAGCCCCGGTCGGCGATCCTCAGCGCGAGGTTCGCATTCTGCTCGACCAGCAGGACCGTGATCCCGGCGTCCCGGAACATCTCGACCGCCTGCATCACCTCTTCGACCAGCCGCGGGGCGAGGCCAAGCGAAGGCTCGTCCAGCATGAGGAGCTTCGGGCCGCTCATCATGGCGCGGCCGAATGCGAGCATCTGCTGCTCGCCTCCCGAGAGCGTGCCGGCATGCTGGGACCTGCGCTCTCGAAGCACGGGAAAGCGCCGGTACACCTCGTCCAGCGATCGCCGGATGCGCGCGCGGTCGCGCACCAGATACGCCGCAACCCGGAGATTCTCCTCGATCGTCAGTTCGGGGAACACGCGCCGGCCTTCGGGCACGTGCACCAGATTCAACGCGACGATGCGATCCGGCGTCAAGCCGACGAGCGAACGACCTTCGAACGAAATCGAGCCGGCGCTCGCCGGCAGGAGCCCGCAGATCGTGCGCAAGGTGGTGCTCTTCCCCGCGCCGTTCGCGCCGATCATCGCCACGACCTCGCCGGCGCGAACCTCGAGCGATACTCCGCGCAGCGCGAGGGCGCCGTCGTAGCCCGCGGAAACGTTCTCAAGAACCAGCATGCGCCGGCTCCCGCGCGTGGCCGAGGTAGGCCTCGATGACCTCGGGATTCTCCTGGATCGCGGAGGGCGTGCCCTCGGCCAGCTTGTGGCCATAGTTCAGCACCGTGATCGTGTCGCATACGGACATCACCACGTCCATGTGGTGCTCGACGAGGACGACGGTGGTCCCCTGCGTCCTGATCCGGTGGATCAGCGCCGACAGGTTCGTCGCCTCCGTCGCGTTGAGGCCGGCCGCCGGCTCGTCGAGCAGCAGCAGTGCCGGGCGCCCGACGATGGCCCGCGCGATCTCGAGCAGGCGGCGGTGGCCATAGGCAAGCGAGCCCGCGACGACGTCGGAATACTGTCCGAGCCCGACGAATTGCAGGGCGGCGTAGGCGGCGTCCGCGATGGCCCGCTCCTCGCGCCGATGCCGGCGCGTGCCCACGATCGCGTCGAACACGCCCGCTGCGTTGGCTGCGTGGAGTCCGACGCTCGCATTCTGCAGCGCGGTCATCTCGGCAAACAGCTTCAGGTTCTGGAAGGTCCTGCGAATGCCCTGCCTCGCTCGCTGGGCCGGCCCGTGCCGCGTGATGTCCTGGCCCCGGAACCGGAGCGTCCCTGCCGATGCGGGAAAGAATGCCGCGACCAGATTGAGCAACGTGGTCTTGCCGGCGCCATTCGGGCCGATCAGACCGTGCACCGTACCCTCTTTTACCGATAGATCAACGGCGTCCACGGCCACCAGGCCGCCAAAGCGTCGCGTCAGCCTGGAAGCCTCCAGCAAGGCGTCAGCCATTGACGCCCCGCTTGGACGGCGGGCGCACCGCGGTGCGCCCCACGAGGGCACTGAGTCCGCGCCCAATCGCGCGCAGAAAGCCGGCGAGCCCGCCGGTGCCGAAAA
>DASQGB010000457.1:0-11584 GCA_035632815.1 Burkholderiales bacterium
GCCTCGTTCTTCACCGCCGCCGACTCGTACTTCTGCAGGTTCTCGTCGTAGCGGCGCGCCTCGAACTCCTCGTTGCCGAAGTATTTCACCGTCTCGTAGTTGAGCAGGCTGTCGATGGCGCGCGTGTTGGCCTTCGAGTCGAGCTCGTTGGCGCGGCGCCTGATCTCCATGCGCCACTCGGTGACCATCACGGTGAAGGCGATGTACACGCCCACCGCGCCGAAGGTGATGGCGGCGAAGCGCCAGTCGAACTTGGCGATCAGCACCGCCGCGACCAGCGCGAACTCGAGGATCACCGGCAGGATCGAGAACAGCAGGTAGGAAAGCAGCGTGGAGATGCCGCGCGTGCCGCGCTCGATGTCGCGCGTCATGCCGCCGGTCTGGCGGTCGAGGTGGAAGCGCAGCGACAGGCTGTGCAGGTGGCGAAACACCCCCAGCGCCACGCGCCGGATGGCGCGCTGCGTGACCGGCACGAAGAGCACGTCGCGCAGCTCGGCGAAGAACGTCGCGGAGAAGCGCAGCAAGCCGTAGATGGCAAGCAGCGCTACCGGCACCGCGACCATCTGGATCTGCGGGTCGAGGCTGTCGACCACCTCCTTCATCACCAGCGGGACGGCGACGTTGGTCAGCTTTGCGGCGATCAGGCAGATCAGCGCGAGGCCGACCCGCCATTTGTATTCAAGGAGGTACGGGATCAGCGTGCCGACCGCCCGCCACTCGTTGCCGCGCAGCCGTTGAGTGGGCGCGCTTTGATGACCGCGTGTTGCCATGGGACGCGAATTCTATTTCTTAAACAGCCGTGGATTTCAGCTTGACTCAGGGTTGCGGCCCCGGCTACTATTCAAACGTTCGTTTGAATTATTTTCCTGAAGAATCCTCCCCGCCATGACGCTTCGCGCCGTAAAGCCGCAGCACGAAACCCGCACCCGCATTCTCGACGTGGCCGAGGAGCTGTTCATGCAGCACGGCTTCGAAGGCACCTCGATGCGCCTGCTCACCTCCCGCGCCGGCGTGAACCTCGCGGCGGTCAACTACCACTTCGGCTCGAAGCACGCGCTCATCGAAGCGCTGTTCCGCCGGCGCCTGGACCCCATGAACGCCGCGCGCATCGGCGAGCTCGACAAGCTCGAGACGGAATTGGCCGGGCGGCCGGCCGCGCCGGCCGACCTGATCCGCGCCTTCATCAGCCCGAGCATGCGCATGGTCGAGGACGCGAGGGCCGGCGGGCGCAATTTCGTGCGCCTGCTCGGCCGCACTTATACCGAGCCGGCGAAGCAGGTGCGCGCGCTGATCGGCCAGCTTTATGCGCCGGCGATGGAGCGCTACAAGGCAGCCTTCGAGCGCGCGCTGCCCAACATGCCGCGCGAAGAGCTGGTGTGGCGCATCCATTTCATGTTCGGGACTCTTGCCTACACGCTTGCCGCCACCGACACGGTGCAGCTCATCGCCGGCTGCAAGCCCGAAGACCGCCACGACGCCCGGCTGCTCGCCGAACGCCTCACGGCCTTCCTCGCCGCCGGGTTGAACGCGCCGCTGAGCAGCACCATCAAGAAGGCCGCATAAAGGGACTGCAATGCCTTATTTCATTTTCGCCGCGATCGTCGTCCTGCTGGGCCTCGCCTATTTCCGCGCGCCGATCGCCGCGTGGACGATCGCCGCCGGCCTGCTCCTGTGGAGCTTGAGCCGCCTCATGGGTCTGGAAGGCATTGGCAATATCGTTGTGTGGACGATGTTTGCAATCATCGCCGCGGTTCTAAACGTGCCTTGGCTGCGCAGAGCGCTGATCACCGATCGAGTGCTGGCGATCTATCGCCGCGTCCTGCCCGACATGTCGCAGACCGAGAAGGAGGCGATCGACGCGGGCACGGTGTGGTGGGACGCGGATCTGTTCTCGGGCCGCCCCGACTGGGACAAGCTGCTCGAGACGCGCGCGCCGCGGCTCAGCCCCGAGGAGCAGGCCTTCCTCGACGGCCCGGTCGAGGAGCTGTGCGCCATGTGCGACGACTGGCAGATCACGCACGAGCTGCAGGACCTGCCGCCGCAGGTGTGGCAGTTCATCAAGGACAAAGGTTTCCTGGGGATGATCATTCCCAGGAAGCATGGCGGCCTCGGCTTCAGCGCGCTCGCGCATTCCGCGGTGGTGATGAAGCTCTCGACGCGCTCGAGCGCCGCCGCGATCTCGGTGATGGTGCCGAACTCGCTCGGGCCGGCGGAGCTCCTGCTGCACTACGGCACCGACGAGCAGAAGAGCCACTACCTGCCGCGCCTTGCCAGGGGCCTGGAGATTCCCTGCTTCGCGCTTACCAACCCGGAGGCGGGCTCGGATGCGGCCTCGATTCCAGACTATGGCGTGGTCTGCAAAGGCATCTGGCAGGGCAAGGAAGTGCTCGGCATGCGCGTCACCTGGGACAAGCGCTATATCACCCTGGGGCCGATAGCGACCCTGCTGGGACTTGCTTTCAAGCTTTACGATCCTGAAAAACTACTCTCTACAAAAGAGGACTTGGGCATCACTTGCGCCCTGGTGCCGACCAACACCCCGGGGGTGAACATCGGCCGCCGGCACCAGCCGCTCAACGCGGTGTTCCAGAACGGACCGAACTCGGGCAAGGACGTCTTCATGCCGCTCGACTGGATCATCGGCGGACGCGAGTACGCCGGCAAAGGCTGGATGATGCTGATGGGCTGCCTCGCGGCCGGGCGCGCGATCTCGCTGCCGACCTCGTCGGTCGGCGGCGTAAAGGCGCTGACGCGCTTCACCGGCGCCTACGCGCGCGTGCGCAGCCAGTTCAGGACGCCGATCGGCAAGCTCGAGGGCGTCGAGGAGGCGCTGGGCCGCATCGCGGCGCACTGCTACATGATGGACGCGACGCGCATCATGACCGCGGGTGCGGTGGATCTGGGCGAGAAGCCGGCGGTGCTCTCGGCGATCGCCAAGTACCACATGACCGAGCGCGCGCGCAGCTGCGTAAACGACGCGATGGACATCCACGGCGGCAAGGGCATCTGCCTCGGCCCGAACAACTGGATCGGGCGCGGCTACCAGATGACGCCGATCGCGATCACCGTCGAGGGCGCGAACATCCTCACGCGCACGCTGATCATCTTCGGCCAGGGCGCCATCCGCGCGCATCCCTACGTGCTGCGCGAGATGCGCGCCGCGAAGGAGATGCAGGGCGCCGAAGCCTCGCGCGAGTTCGACGATGCCCTGACCTCGCACATCGGCCACGTCATTTCCAACGGCGTGCGCGCATGGATCTACGGCCTCACGCATGCGGCTTTTGCGCCGGTTCCCAAAGCGGCCTCTCCGGAACTGAAACATTATTACCGCCACATGTCGCGCCTCTCCGCAGCTTTCGCCTTCCTCGCCGATGTGTCGATGCTCGCGATGGGCGGCGCGCTCAAGCGCAAGGAGAAGATCTCCGGGCGCCTGGGCGACGTGCTGTCGATGATGTACCTCGTCTCGGCCACGCTGAAGCGCTACGAGGACCAGCGCGTGCGCGAGGACCTGCCGCTGGTGCGCTGGTCGGTGCGCGACGCGCTCTACCACGCGCAGCAGGCGATCGACCAGATCCTGTCCAATTTCCCGGTCAAGGCCCTGGCGACGCTCCTGCGCTGGACCATTTTTCCGCTCGGCATGCCGTTTCGCCCGCCGCTCGATTCGCGCAACCACGAGTGCGCGAAGATCGCGCTCGAGCCCGGCGCGGCGCGCGATCGCCTCACCGCGGGGATGTACGTGCCCAAAAACGAGAATGACGCGACCGGCATCCTCGAAGCCGCGTTCCTCGCCGCGGTGGCCTGCGAGCCGATCGACAAGAAGCTGAGGGACGCGGAACGCAAGGAGCTCCTGGTGCCCCGGGCGGGCGTCGATCTCGCGTCGATCGCAAGAGACAAGGCAATCATCACCCCGGAGGAATACGCGCAATGGCAGCGCAAGGAAGCGTTGCGCAGGAACGTCATCAAGGTCGACGACTTCCCGCAGGATTTCGGTCGTGCGGAGCTGGTGGAGAAGCTTTCCGTGGAGTTGGCGGAGAAGCTCGCCCAAAAAGCGGCAGCGAAGGCCGCTTGATGGTCCAGAAGCCGGTCTACATCGTCGACGGCGCCCGCACGCCGTTCCTGAAGTCGAAGAACCGCCCGGGCCCCTTCGCCGCGAGCGACCTTGCCACGCAGGCGGGGCGCGCGCTGCTGGTGCGCCAGCCGTTCGCGCCAAGCGAGCTCGACGAGGTGATCCTCGGCTGCGCCGCGCCGTCGGTCGACGAGGTCAACATAGGGCGCGTTGCGGCGCTGCGCATGGGCTGCGGCCAGAAAGTCCCCGGCTGGACCGTGATGCGCAATTGCGCCTCCGGCATGCAGGCGGTCGATTCGGGGATCAACAACATCCTCGCCGGCCGCTCGAGCCTGGTGCTGGCCGGCGGCGTCGATGCGCTGTCGCGCGCGCCGCTGCTCTACGCCGACAAGATGGTGCTGTGGTTCTCGGAGATGGCATCTACGAAGAGCGCAGCTCAAAGGGCGGCTCTCTTTGCGAAGCTTCCGGTCAAGGCCCTGCTCGCCCCGGTGATCGGCCTGATGAAAGGCCTCACCGACCCGGTAGTCGGGCTGCTGATGGGCCAGACCGCGGAGAACCTCGCGCATCGCTTCGGCATCACGCGCGAGCAGATGGATGCCTACTCGGTGAGAAGCCACCACAAGGTCTCGAAGGCGCAGGAGCAGGGATTCCTGACGAGCGGCGGCGGCGAAGTCGAAGCGCTCTACGACGCGCGGGGCAACGCTTATACGCTCGACGACGGCGTGCGCCACGACGCCACGCTCGAGAAGCTCTCCAAGCTGAAGCCTTTCTTCGACCGCAAGTACGGCACCGTCACGCCCGGCAACAGCTCGCAGATCACCGACGGCGCCGCCTGGCTGCTCCTGGGTTCCGAAGATGCCGTGAAAAAACATGACTTGAAGCCCATCGGGCGCATCGTCGACTCCGAATGGGCCGGGCTCGATCCCGCGCAGATGGGCCTCGGCCCGGTGCACGCCGCCACGCCTATCCTCAAGCGCCACGGCCTGGGCCTCGACGACCTCGATTACTGGGAGATCAACGAGGCCTTCGCCGCGCAGGTGCTGGGCTGCCTCGCCGCATGGAAGGACGAGAAGTATTGCAAGGAGCAGCTCGGCCTGGACCGTGCATTGGGTTCGCTAAATGAAGAAAAACTCAACGTCGACGGCGGCGCCATCGCGCTCGGCCACCCGGTGGGCGCTTCCGGCACCCGGATCGTTCTGCACTTGTTGAAGGTTCTGAAGAGAAACAATGCCAAGCGCGGCATCGCCTCCATCTGCATCGGCGGCGGCCTGGGCGGCGCGATGCTCGTAGAGACCGTCTGAAGGGGGAGCCGTGGATCGCGCGACGCTGACCAAGCACTGGGAATGGGATCTCGACCGCGACGGCCTGGCATGGCTGACCTTCGACAAGCAGGGCGAGTCGGCCAACACCTTTTCGCGCGAGGCGCTGCAGCAGCTCTCGGCCAGCCTGGAAGAGATCAAGGCGGCGTCGCCCAAGGGGCTGGTGATCCGCTCGGCGAAAGACAACTTCATCGCCGGCGCCGACGTAGAGGAGTTCACGCGTTTCAAGACTGCCGAGGAGGTGATGGCGTTCGTGCGCCTGGGCTGGGACGTGTTCCAGCAGCTGCGCGACCTGGGCCTGCCGAGCACTGCGATGGTGAACGGCTTCTGCATGGGCGGCGGCGTCGAGCTCGCCCTCGCCTGCCGCTACCGCATCGCGCTCGACGATCCCAGGACGCGCTTTGCGCTGCCCGAGGTGATGCTCGGCATCGTGCCCGCCTGGCACGGCGTGCAGTGGCTGCCCAAGCTCGTGGGTCCGATCGCTGCTTTTGATCTTTTATTGACTGGTAAATCCGTGGACGCGCGCCGCGCCAAGCGCATCGGTCTGGTCGACCAGGCGGTGCCGCTGCGCGTCCTCGAGAACGCGGCGCGCATAGTGACGTTGGAGAATAAAGGGGCGCGACGGCTCCCCCTGTCGCAACGCATTTTGCTCAAGCTGCGCGGCATAGTCGTCGCCGGCGCGCGCAAGCAGGTGGCGAGGAAGGCGCGGCGCCAGCACTACCCCGCGCCCTACACGATCCTCGAGCTGTGGAAGAAGTACGACGGCAACCCGTTCCTCGCCTCGCGGGATCCGTCGGCGTCGGTCGAGAGCCTTTTCGCGCATCCGACGACCGCCAACCTGATCCGCATCTTCTTCCTGCAGGAGCGGCTCAAGTCGCTCGGCAAGACGGCCGAGTTCGCGCCGCGCCACGTCCACGTCGTCGGCGCCGGCGTCATGGGCGGCGACATCGCGGCGATCTGCGCCATGCGCGGCCTCACCGTGACGCTGCAGGACACCGCGCCCGAGCGCATCGCGCCGGCGGTCAAGCGCTCGGCGCAGCTCTTCCAGCGCCGGCTGCGCGACGAGCGCCGCGTGCGCGACGCGCTCGACCGGCTGGTGCCCGACGTCTCTGGCCAGGGCGCGCGCCAGGCCGACGTCGTCATCGAGGCGATCTTCGAGAACCTCGACGCCAAGCGCCAGCTGTTTGCAAAGCTGGAGGCGATCGCCAAGCCCGGCGCCATCCTCGCCACCAATACCTCGAGCCTGAAGCTCGCCGACATCGCCACCGCGCTGAAGGATCCCTCCCGCCTGGTGGGCATTCATTTTTTCAACCCGGTACCGCTGCTGCAGCTGGTGGAAGTTGTCTCTTCTCAACAGACCTCGCCTGACCTCGCGAAAAAGGCGAGCGCCTTCGTGCGCCACATCGACAAGCTGCCGCTGCCGGTGAAGGATTCGCCCGGCTTTCTCGTCAACCGCGTGCTCGCGCCTTACATGCAGAACGCCTTGCGCCTGATCGACGAGGGCGCCAAACCCGAAACCATAGACGCCGCGATGGAGGACTTCGGCATGCCGATGGGGCCCGCCGAGCTCGCCGACACGGTGGGCCTGGACATCTGTCTGGCCGCAGGAAAATCGCTTGGGAAAAATGCGGCTCAGGTTCCAAAGATCCTCGCGAACAAGGTGGAGCTCGGCCAGCTCGGCAAGAAAACCGGCCAGGGCATCTACCACTGGGTGGATGGCAAGGCGGTGAAAGGCCAGCCCGACGCCTACGGCGGGGAGCTGATCGACGCGCTGATCGCGCCTTACCTGAACGAAGCGCAGGCGGTACTCGCCGAGGGCATCGCCGGCGACGCCGACCTGATCGACGCCGGGCTCATCTTCGGCACCGGCTTCGCGCCGTTCCGCGGCGGGCCGCTGCACTACCTGAAATCCCTTGGAAAAGCTTCCTGAGGGAAAACAACCGGCGCTGCGCGTCATGCCCATGCCGGCAGACGCGAACCAGAACGGCGACATCTTCGGTGGCTGGATCATGGCGCAGGTCGACATCGCCGGCGGCACCGTCGCCGGCCGCATGGCGCGCGGCCGGGTCGCCACCGTGGCAGTGAAGGAGTTCGTCTTCAAGCAGCCGGTGCAGATCGGCGACGTGCTGTCCTTTTACGTGGACCTGGTGCGGGTGGGAAACACCTCGATCACGGTGAACGTGGAGGTCTACGCCGAGCGCCGGCCGTCGGACCCCGAGGTGGTCAAGGTGACCGAGGCAACGCTGACCTACGTGGCGATCGACAGCCGGGGCGCGCCGCGCCCGGTGCCGCGCAGCTAGATTGCTGCTCGACGCGCCCACCCTCGCCGCGGTCGCGGCGCTCACGGTCGTCGCGGCAATGGTCAGCGGCATGGGCGGCTTCGGCACCGGGGTGATCCTCGCCGCGGCGCTCGCGCCGCTGATCGGCATCCGGGCGGTGATCCCGGTGCTCGCCGTGGCCGGAATCATCATCAACGCCGGCCGCTTCTGGTTCTACCGCGACAGCTTCGATCGCCGCACCCTGGTCCTGGTGCTCGCCGCCTCGCTGCCGTTCCTCGTGCTGGGAACCTGGATCTACAGCGTGCTCGATGCGCGCGCGCTCGGCACCGTGCTCGGGCTCGCGGTGATCGCCTCGATACCGCTGCGGCGGCTCCTGATGAAGCGCGCGATCACGATCGGGCCGGCCGGCCTGGCGGTGGGGTCGGGGATATTCGGGCTCGCCACCGGCGTCGCCACCGGGACCGGCGTGATCATGGTCTCGCTGCTCCTCGGCGCCGGCCTCGCCGGCCCGGCGGTGCTCGCCACCGACGCGCTGGTCGGCATCGTGCTCGATATCTGCAAAGCCGCCCTCTTCCAGCGCTTCGATCTGCTCGATGCGCAGTCTTTCTTCACCGGCGTGGTCATCGGTGTGGCGTCCATCCCGGGAAGCGCCGTCGCCGCGTGGCTGGTCAGGCGCGTCGGCGCCAGGCTGCACGTGCTGTTCATGGAGGGACTGATCTTCGTCGGCGGCGCCTCGATGGTGTGGAACGCATGGAGATGATCCTCAAGGGCAAGGTGGCCGCAGTGACGGGCGCCGCGAGCGGCCTGGGCCGCGCGATGGCGCTCGCCTTCGCCGGCGAGGGCATGGACGTGGCGCTGGCGGATGTAGACGATCTTCATTCAGTGGAAGCGGAAGTGAAAGCAAAAGGCGTCCGCGCCTTGTCGATGAAAGTCGACGTGTCGAAGGAAGCCGAAGTCGAAGCTTTTGCCGCCGGCATAGAGAGACAGCTGGGCAATACTTACCTGGTCTGCAACAACGCGGGCGTGTCGCCGCTCGGCGCGGCCTGGGAGAACAGCGTCGCCGACTGGCAGTGGATCCTCGGCGTCAACCTCTGGGGCGTGATCCACGGCGTGCGCGCGTTCACGCCGCGGCTCATCAATCAGGGCGAAGGCCATATCGTGAATACCGCCTCGGTGGCCGGCATGATCTCGCCGCCGGGCTCGGGCGCGTACAACGCCACCAAGCACGCCGTGGTGGCGCTTTCCGAATCGCTGTATCACGACCTGCGGGAGCAAGGCTCCCGGGTCGGCGTGTCGGTGCTGTGCCCGGCTTACGTGCCGACCGGCATCGCCGACTCGGAACGCAGCCGCCCGAAGGATCTCGCGAATTTGAACGAAGCAAAATCGGCGCAGCGCAAGGCAAAAGAGGCGATGCTGCGCAAGGCAGTGACCTCGGGCAGGCTGTCCGCCGACGACGTCGCGCGCGCGGTGGTCGACGCGGTCAAGGCGAGCCGCTTCTACATCCTCACCCATCCGCGCATCAAGGGCGCGATCCGCGCGCGCATGGAGGACATCCTGGAGGACCGGCCGCCGCGCAATCCGCTCGCGCTCTAGCTCGCGCTCATGCCTCGTAACAGTCGTTGCATTATAGTCAGCCCATGCCGAACGAAGACCCGGGAATCATCACCGATCTGGCCGCCTCGACTTCCTATGGCGGCTACCTTCAGCTCGAGCAGCTTCTCGGTGCGCAGAAGCCGCGCTCGTCGCACCACGACGAGATGCTGTTCATCATCCAGCATCAGACCTCCGAGCTGTGGATGAAGCTGATGATCCACGAGCTCGCCGCGGCGATCGAGCACGTGAAGGCCGAGCGCCTCGCGCCCTGCTTCAAGATCCTGGCGCGCGTGAAGCAGATCCAGCGCCAGCTGTTCGAGCAGTGGGGCGTCCTGGAGACACTCACTCCCTCGGAGTACGCCGAGTTCCGCGACGTCCTCGGCCCGGCCTCCGGCCTGCAGTCCTTCCAGTACCGCGCCATCGAGTTCCTGCTCGGCAACAAGGACGCGAAGCGCCTGGAGCTCTATCGCCATGACGAGCCGACCCGGGCATTGCTCGAGAAGCTGCTGCGCGCCCCCAGCCTTTACGACGAGTTCCTGCGCCACCTCGCGCGCCGCGGCATGCCGGTGCCGGCCGAGCGCGTCGAGCGGGACTGGTCGCAGCCCTACGAGGCCCACCCGGCGGTGGTTTCGGTTTTCAAGACCATCTATGACGATACGAAGAAATACTGGGACGCCTACGACATGTGCGAGAAGCTGGTCGACGTCGAGGAGAACTTCCAGCTCTGGCGCTTCCGCCACGTGAAGACCGTCGAGCGCGTGATCGGCTTCAAGCGCGGCACCGGCGGGACGGCCGGGGTGGCCTTTCTGCGCCAAGCCCTGGACATTTCCCTGTTCCCGGAGCTCATCGATGTCAGGACCCACATTGGATGAGGCGCGGCTGCGCCAGCAGGTGTGGCCGCGGTTCTCCCGGGTCCTAAAGCGCGGCGAGATCTACCTCGCCAACCATTCGCTCGGCCGCCCACCCGACCGCGTCGCCGAAGATGTGCGCAGGGCGCTCGACGCCTGGTATCGCGACATGGACGGCGCGTGGGAGCTGTGGATGGACGGACGCGAGAGATTCCGCTCGCTCACCGCCAGGCTGCTGGGAGTCGACGCGAATTCCATAATCCCAAAAGCGAGCGCCGGCCAGGGCCTGCGTGCAGTCCTGAATTCATTCACCGCAAAACCAAGAATCCTCACGACCGACGCCGAGTTCGACTCCCTCGACTTCATCCTGCGCGTATACCGGGAGAAAGGCAGGATCGCGCTGAAGGTTCTGCCTTTCGAGGCCTTTGAAGTGGAGCCGGCGGATCTGGTCGTCGTTTCTACCGTCGCTTTCCGGACGGGACGCATTTTTCAACCCCTGGAAAGGATCATTCGCGACTCTCACGCCAAAGGCGCAAAAGTTCTGCTCGACGTGTATCACCACGCAGGCGTGCTGCCGCTCGACCTCGCGGCGCTCGACGCCGATTTCGCGGTCGGCGGCTCGTACAAGTACCTGCGCGGCGGGCCGGGGGCGTGCTGGCTCTACGTGCACCCGCGCCACCACGGGCTCGCGACGCTCGACACCGGCTGGTTCGCGAAGAAGGATGTCTTCGCCTACCTGCGCCCCGATCCGCCGCAGTTCGCCGCCGGCGGCGACGCCTGGCTCGAATCGACGCCGCCGGTGCTGGCGCCGTTCCAGGCGCTCGCCGGCCTGGAGCTCACGCTCGAGCTGGGCGTAGAAGCGATCCGGCGCTACAGCCTGCAGCAGAAGAAGGCCTTTTCAGCCATTCCTGGCATTCAGGGAATCGGCGAGCAGCACGCTGCCTTTGTAACGCTGATGCATCCGGAAGCTCCCCGGCTTGCAAAGGAGCTGGAAGAAAAAGGAATCAAAACCGACGCGCGCGGCGAGTACCTGCGCCTGTGTCCCGACTACCTCAACAGCGAGGACGAGCTGCGCCGTAGCGCGGGCATCGTCCCGGAACTATTTTGAAACCACCTCCTCGGCGGGGAAATACGGCGCGTTGACCGCGGCGGCGACCTCGGGGTGGGTGACCTTGCTGCGCGCGACGTTGAGGCCGTTGCGCAGATGGACGTCGTCGGCGAGGGCCTGCTTCCAGCCCTTGTCCGCGAGCGCCAGCACGAACGGCAGCGTTGCGTTGTTGAGCGCAAAGGTCGAGGTGCGCGCAACCGCGCCCGGCATGTTGGTGACGCAGTAGTGCACGACGCCGTCGACGACGTAGGTCGGATCGGAATGCGAGGTCGGCCGCGAGGTCTCGCAGCAGCCGCCCTGATCGATGGCGATATCGACGATCACCGAACCCTGCTTCATGGTCGCGACCATCTCGCGCGTCACGAGTTTTG
>DASQGB010000458.1:0-8813 GCA_035632815.1 Burkholderiales bacterium
GAACTGGCGCAGCCCGGTGCTGAGGACGGGAACGCCGGTGAGCGAGGTGAATATCGGCCCCCACACCGGGTGCCCGATCTCGGCCGCCTTGAGGCTCAGCGCCGGGTCGATGGCAAGGGCCTTGCGGAACTCGTCGCGGCACGCGCTCTCCCGGTTGGAGGCGCAGTGGATGAACGCGAGATGCTTGTGCGCGTCGGCCCGCTGCCGCTCGCCGAGCCCGCGGTCGATGTCGAGCTGCAGGTTTCTCGCCGCCTCCGCGTATTTGCCGTCGTCGAGTGGCCTCAGGCCGACAGCGTGCACCTGGGCGCCTTTGCTGAAATCGAAGAGGTCCTCCAGCGCGCGCACCGGCTCCGAGGAACAGGCCGAAAGCGCGCTAATCATGGTGGCGGCGATCAAACTCCGACCTCTTATTTGAATCTGTGCCGTATCCGTACTGCCTCCCCCGCCTTGACCTCGACCCGCTGCACATGCGCAGGGAAGGTCGAGTTCCGGATCTCTATCGTATGCGGACCGGGCGAGATTTCAAGTTCGCGCAGCGGCGGGCTGACGCCCCGGCTCTGGCCGTCGATGAGCACTTCGCCCCACGGCGCCACGGCCAGCACGATCCGGCTGGCACCTGGAGAAATCGGCGCCATATCCTTCTTGTCTATCCGCTCGGGGTTTTTTTCCAGGCGGGCAAGCTTTTCCTTTTTCCCCGCCGGCGGCGGCGTTTCGGCCTTGGGCGCCGCAGGCTCCGCCTTGGCTGCCGGGAGCTCCGCCTGCGGCGCTTTTGTCGCCGCCGGGGCGCCAGCCGCCGCTGGCGGCACGGGCACGGCGACGGCCTTAGGCGCCGGCTTGGTCTTGGCGACCGGGGGGGCGCCGTTCATCACGGCGCGCGCGCCGACGCCGCCCGCGACGATCAGCATAAACACCAGAGGGGCAGCAACCATGGCGGAGCGCCGCAGGCCGTACGGGCCGTTGCGGCGCAGCCATCCCATGGTGCCCTCGGGCACGAAGGTATCGGTATCGGACAGGGTATCGGCGAGCCGCCGCGTCGCGGGGGTGCCGCCCACCACCGAGTACACCTCGTGCTCGCGCACGTGCTTGTCGGTGCGCGAGCCCTCGTGGTGGAACAGGGTCTGGTAGTCGCGCGACAGGCAGGACACCACCTCGTAGAACGAGCGCGATACCAGCAACTGGCCGGGGCGGGAGAAGCTCATCACGCGTTGCGCTACGTTGATGCCGTCGCCGATGATGTTCATCTGGCCGTTCAGGTCCTTCACCAGGCGCACCGGCCCGAGGTTGACGCCGAGGCGCACCGGCACCGGACCGAGCAGGTCGCGCATCGCCATCGATGCGAACAGCGCGTCCTCCGGGTCGCCGACGAAGGTGACCGCGGCGCCGTCGCCGGTGTCGAGGATGATGCGATCGCGCGAGGCCACCTGCGCGAGCGCCTTGCCAAGGGCCTGGTTGAAGGCCTGCTTGAGCTGCAGCTGCTCGGCCACCGGCTTCTTCGAGTACTCAACGATGTCGAGGAAGAGCACGCTGCAGACCAGCGTGCGGCTTGAGCTCTCCATCACGGTCCCTCGCCCATGCGGCCCTCGCGCCGCGACGAGGTCATTTTACGCGCATGCCGGGCTGCGCCCCGTTATCGGGGGAAATGAGGAAAATCCCGGCTCCCTCGCCGGAGGCGGCGAGCACCATGCCCTCGGACAGCCCGAACTTCATCTTGCGCGGCGCGAGGTTCGCGACCAGCACCACCAGACGGCCTTCCAGCTTCTCGGGGGCGTAGGCCGACTTGATGCCGGCGAACACCGTGCGGCTGCCTTCGCCGAGGTCCAAGGTCAGCTGCAGCAGCTTGTCGGCGCCCTCCACTGCCTCGGCGCGCACGATCCTCGCGACACGCAGATCCAGCCTGTTGAAATCGTCGATCGAGATTGTGCCTTTGGAGACATTAGCGTCGGCTTCGCTCACGGAGGATTCCTTGGCTTCGAGCAGCTTGTTGAGCTGGCTTTTTTCCACCCGCGTCAGCAGGTGGCGGTACTCGTTGATCTTGTGCCCGGCGGGCAGCAGCCGTCCGGCGTCCGTCCAGGCGAGCGGCGGCGCGTTGAGGAAGCGCTCGGCCTGCGCCGCGAGCTGCGGCAGCACCGGCTTCAGGTAGATGGTCAGGATCCGGAACAGGTTGATCGCCGTCGAGCAGACCTGCTGCAGCTCGACATCGCGCCCCGCCTGCTTGGACAGTTCCCAGGGCTTTTTCTCGTCGACATACTGGTTGGCTGCGTCGGCGAGCGCCATGACCTCGCGCAGGGCCTTGCCGAACTCGCGGTTCTCGTACAGCGCCGCGATCTCGGCCGCCCGGGCGCCGAAGTCGAAGCCCGGCTGCGGCCGCGACAGCGCGCCGCCGAACTTGCGGCCGAGGAACACCGCGCAGCGGCTGGCGATGTTGACATACTTGCCGACCAGGTCGCTGTTGACCCGGGACACGAAGTCGTCCGGGTTGAAATCCAGGTCCTCGACGTTGGCGTTCAGCTTCGCCGCGATGTAGTAGCGCAGCCATTCCGGGTTCATGCCGAGATCGAGGTAGCGCAGCGGATCGATGCCGGTGCCGCGTGACTTGGACATCTTCTCGCCCATGACCGTCAGATGCCCGTGGGAATACACGTTGCTTGGAATTTTGTAGCCCGCGAACCTGAGCATCGCGGGCCAGAACAGCACGTGAAAATACTCGATGTCCTTGCCGATGAAGTGGATCTGCTCCGTCGCGGGGTTCTTCAGGAAGGCCTCGAAATCGATACCTTGCTTTGCGCAGTAGTTCTTGAAGCTGGCGAGATAGCCGATCGGAGCATCCAACCAGACGTAGAAGTACTTGCCGGGCGCATCCGGAATCGGGATCCCGAAGTAGGGCGCGTCGCGCGAGATGTCCCAGTCCCCCAGCCCCGCATCCCCTTCCAGCCATTCCTTTGCCTTGTTGGCGACCTGCGGCTGCAGCTTCCCATCCTGTGTCCACGACCGCAGGAAGCTCACACACTGCGGGTCGGAAAGCTTGAAGAAGAAATGCTCCGAGGAGCGTATCTCGGGGGTCACGCCTGAAAGCGCCGAGTAGGGATTCTTCAAGTCCATCGCGGAGTACACCGTGCTGCAATTCTCGCAGGCGTCGCCGTACTGGTCCCTGGCGCCGCAGTTGGGGCATTCGCCCTTGATGTAGCGGTCGGCGAGGAACATGCCCTTCACCGGGTCGTAGAACTGCTCGACCGGCTTCGTGTAGATCAGCCCCGCCTTCTTCAGCTTGCGGTAGATGTCCTGCGATAGCTCGACGTTCTCCGGCGAATGGGTCGAGTGCCAGTTGTCGAAGCTGATATGGAAGCCGTCCAGGTACGGCTTACGGCCCCTCTGGATCTCGGCGATGAAGGCTTCGGGAGGCTTCCCCGCCTTCTCCGCCGCCAGCATGATCGGCGCCCCGTGGGCGTCATCGGCGCCGACGAAATGCACTTCATGCCCTTGCATGCGCTGGAAGCGCACCCAGATATCGGCCTGGATGTACTCCATGATGTGGCCGATATGGAACGACCCGTTCGCGTAGGGCAAAGCGGTGGTGACGAAGAGCTTTCTGGAAGCCATGAAGGAGGGCGATTTTAGCTTACACTTCAACCATGTCCCTGAATGAAGCCAGCGTCCAGGATGCGCTGCGCAAGCTGGTCGATCCGAACACCGGAAAAGACTTCATCACGAGCCGCGCGGCGCGCAACATCAAGCTCTCGGGCGCCGATGTGGCGCTCGACATCGAGCTTGGCTATCCGGGCAGGAGCCAGCACGAGCCGATCCGCCGCCAGGTGATGCAGGCGCTGCGCCAGGCGGGCGCGGCGAACGTGTCGGTCAACATTTCGTCGAAGGTCGTCGCGCATGCGGTGCAGCGCGGGGTGAAGCTGATACCCAACATCAAGAACATCATCGCCGTGGCCTCCGGCAAAGGCGGCGTCGGCAAGTCGACCACGGCCGCCAACCTCGCTCTGGCGCTCGCCGCCGAGGGCGCATCGGTCGGCGTGCTCGACGCCGACATCTACGGGCCCTCGCAGCCGATGATGCTGGGCATCGCCGGCCGGCCCGAGTCCAGGGACGGCAAGCATCTCGAGCCGATGGAAGGCCACGGGCTGCAGGCGATCTCGATCGGTTTCCTGATCGACGTCGACACGCCGATGGTGTGGCGCGGGCCGATGGTGACTCAGGCGCTCGAGCAACTGCTGAAGGACACGCGCTGGCGCGAGCTCGATTACCTGGTGGTCGACCTGCCGCCGGGCACCGGCGACATCCAGCTCACGCTGGCGCAGAAGGTGCCGGTCACCGGCGCGGTGATCGTCACCACGCCGCAGGACATCGCCCTCATCGATGCGCGCAAGGGCCTGAAGATGTTCGAGAAGGTCGGCATCCCGATCCTCGGCGTGGTGGAGAACATGTCGTTCCACGTGTGTCCGCAATGCGGCCACCGCAGCCACATCTTCGGCGCCGGCGGCGCCGAAAGGATGTCGCGAGACTACGGCACCGAGCTGCTCGGGCAGCTGCCGCTCGACGAGGCGATCCGCAGCCAGGCCGACTCGGGCAAGCCGACGGTGGTGTCCGACCCGGACGGGCCCGTGGCGGAGCTTTACCGGCGCATCGCGCGGCGCATCGCGGTCAAGATCGCCGAGTCGCAGCGCGACATGACCTCCAAGTTTCCCAACATCGTCGTCCAGAACACGTGACCATCAAGTCGGACCGCTGGATCCGCCGCATGGCGGCGGAGCACCGCATGATCGAGCCGTTCGAGCCCGGGCAGGTGAAGTCCTTCGAGGGCAGGAAAGTCGTCTCCTACGGCACCTCAAGCTACGGCTACGACATCCGCTGCTCGACCGACTTCAAGATCTTCACCAACATCAATTCGACCATCGTCGACCCCAAGGCCTTCGACGAGAAGAGCTTCGTCGACTATCGGGGGGAGGTGTGCATCATCCCGCCCAACTCGTTCGCCCTCGCCCGCACCGTGGAATATTTCCGCATTCCGCGCAACGTCCTGACCGTCTGCCTGGGCAAGTCGACCTACGCCCGCTGCGGCATCATCGTCAACGTGACGCCGCTCGAGCCGGAATGGGAAGGCCACGTGACGCTCGAGTTCTCCAACACCACGCCGCTGCCGGCGCGCATCTATGCCAACGAAGGCGTGGCGCAGGTCATCTTCCTGGAGTCGGACGAGGTGTGCGAGACCTCGTACCGCGACCGCGGCGGCAAGTATCAGGGACAGAAGGGCGTCACGCTGCCGCGCATCTGATCGCCGCGCCGGGAAAGGCGCCGCAAAAAACTTGTCCCAAGGTCTTGACGCGGGGGGTCATGTCCCTATAATTCGCTCAAGTTTTTTTTCTTTTGGATTCAGCGAACAGAAGGAGGTCATCATGACAAGCAAGAGAAACTGGTACCCGGCGCACGTAGTCTGTGTTCGGGACATTCCTGAAACTTAGATCCACTTCGGGAGAACATTGATGGGGGAACGCACCAGCAGTATCGCGCGCAACAGACAAAACGCACCAGCCAAGCAGCCGCCGCAAGAGCAACTCTTCGACACGCATCCCGAGGTCAGCCTCGACTTCGAGATCGTGCGCCAGGCGGCACGCCAGAAGTACACCCGGCCCTTCCTGATCCTGGACGCCGCCATCGTGCGCGGCAAGGTCAGGCGCTTCCGCGCGGCCATGCCACGCGTGCGGCCGCACTACGCGGTCAAGGCGAATCCGGACCGGCGCGTGCTGAAGACCCTGGTACAGGAAGGCTGCGGCTTCGAGATCGCCTCGATCGCCGAGCTTGACCTGCTGCTGGGGCTGGGGGTGCCGGCAGCCGAGGTGTTCTACTCGAACCCGGTCAGGTCGCGCGAGTCGATCGCCTACGCCGCGGGCAAGGGCGTGGAGTGGTTCGTGGTCGACAGCGCGGACGAGCTGCGCCGGGTCCACGAGATCAAGCCCGACGCGAAGCAGTACCTGCGCATCGCCACCCCGAACATCGGCAGCGACTGGCCGTTGTCGGGCAAGTTCGGCGCCGGCGCCGCCGACGCGCGCGACATCATCGCGCTGGCGGCGAAGCTGGGCGCCGACCTCGCCGGGCTGACCTTCCACGTCGGCTCGCAATGCCGCAATCCCGCCAACTGGCGCGTGGCGCTCGAGAAGGCGCGCGCCCTGTTCGACGTCATGACCAAGGCCGGCCTCAAGCCGCGCCTGCTCAACATCGGCGGTGGATTCCCGGTGCGGCATGTCAAGCCCATCCCGTGCATCGAGGTGATCGGCGAGGTGGTCAACGAGGGCCTCAAAGCATTCTCCGAGGACGTGCAGGTCATCGCCGAGCCGGGGCGCTACCTGGTGTCCGACGCCGGCTATTTCGTATGCCGCGTGCTCGGCACGGCGACGCGCGACGGCAAGCGCTGGATGCACTGGGACGCGGGCCTGTTCGGCGGCATCATCGAGTCGAGCGAAGGGCTCAAATACCGCATTCGCACCGAGCGCTCCGGCCCGGACGTGACCTGGACCGTAGGCGGCCCGACCTGCGATTCGGTCGACATCGTGATGCGCGACGAGCCGCTGCCTTCGGACCTGCAGGAAGGCGATTTCGTCTACATCCGCAACGCCGGCGCCTACACCACGGCCTACGCGAGCCAATTCAACGGCTTTCCGCTGCCCGAAGTGCGGGTGTTCGAGTCGAAAGCCTAGGCCCTCTCGTACAGCACGAAGTCGAATCGCATGCCGTCCGCCGCGGCCGCGCGCGATTCGCGTCGCATTTCGCGCCACTGCGAGCGGTCGTATTCCGGAAACCGCGTATCGCCCGCGTAATCGCGGTGGATCTCGGTCATGATCAGGCCGGCGGCAAGAGGCATCGATTCCGCGAACAGCTGATTGCCGCCGATCACGAACGCCATCGGCTCCCCGGCACAGAGTGCGAGCGCAGCTTCGAGGGAGCTGGCGATGGCTGCGCCCGGCGCCTCATACGCGGGCCTGCGCGTTACCACGATGTTGTCGCGGCCCGGCAGAGGGCCCTTGAGCGATTCCCAGGTCCGGCGGCCCATGATCACGGGATGCCCGAGGGTTGTTTTCTTGAAGTGCTGCAAATCCTCGGGCAGGTGCCACGGCAATTGCCCTTTAGCGCCTATGATGCCGTTTGATGCAACCGCGGCGACCAGGTAGATCCGCGGCCCGGGGGGCTGTGACATTGGTCCTCGCACCAGCCAAATTTTGTTGAAATTATAAGGACATGGCTGCATATCCGCGGTCATTTTTGGGGCTCCTGCTCACCGGCTTCACGCTAGTCACGGTGCCGCTGGTCGGGGCGCTCGCCTACTCGGCCTGGCATACCGAGCGCCTCGCCGAGCAAAGCCGCAACGCGGTGTTCAGCGCCTCGCAGGCCGCGCGCGCCAGCCGCTCGCTGGTCAACCGCATCGCCTCCATCGAGCGCCTGGCGCACCAGATCGCGGTGCTCAATGGCGCCGAGGTCGCCGCCGATTTCGCCCGCGTGCACCACGGCTTCAGGCAGCTCTCCGAGGAGCTGCTGTTGCTGCCGCTCGACGAAGGACAGCTCAGCGCGCTCAAGAAGACGGTGCAGCAGGAGCAGGCGCTGCATGACCTCATGACGGACAGCCAGCGCCGCCACGATCCCCGCCACATCAGCCGCCTGACCGCGGAGCTGGCCGAAAATGCCTACGAGGTGCTCGCCATCAGCTATCTCGTGGCCGACCGCGAGGTCGTGCGGCTGAGCGCCAACGCCGAAACCGTGCAGCGCCAGCTCATTCTGCTGGTCATCTTCGGCACCGCAATCGCGCTCACCATCGCGCTCGCCCTGACGCGCTACATCTCGCGGCCCATCGCCGAGCTCGACGCTTCGATCCGCCAGCTCGGGAGCGCCGATTTCTCGCGCCCGATCCGGGTGCGCGGCCCGGAAGACCTGCAGACCCTGGGCGAGCGGCTCGACTGGCTGCGCCGGCGCCTGGCAGAGCTCGAGGCCGAGAAAAACCGCTTCCTGCGCCATCTGTCGCACGAGCTGAAAACGCCGCTCACCGCGCTGCGCGAGGGCGCTGAGCTCCTCAACGACCAGGTCGGCGGCCCGCTTGCGCCGCCGCAGCGGCAGGTGGTGTCCATCATGCGCGACAACAGCGTGAAGCTGCAGCGGCTGATCGAGGACCTGCTCGATTACCAGCGCGCGCTGCACGCCGCCGCGTCGCTGCTGCCGAGCGCCGTGCCGCTCGATGCGCTGGTGCGGGAGGTCGCTCAATCACACGAGCTGGCGGTGCAGGCCAAGGGGCAGCGCCTGACGCTGGAGCTCGCGCGGGTGAGCGTCGATGCCGACCCCGAAAAGCTGCACTCGGTCCTCGACAACCTGATCGGCAACGCGGTGAAGTTCACGCCGGCCGGAGGCAGCATCGAGGTCGCGGTGCGCTCGAGCGGCGATGAGGCGGTCATCGACGTCATCGATTCGGGGCCTGGCGTGCCTGCCGAGGAACGCGAGTCGATCTTCGACTCCTTCTTCCGCGGACGCGCCAAGGCGAGCGGGCGCGTCGAGGGCTCGGGTCTGGGCCTCGCCATCGCGCGCGAGTTCACCGAGGCGCACGGCGGGCGCATCAGCGTCGTCAGCGAGCGGGCCGCCGGCGGGCATTTTCGCGTCACGCTGCCCCGCAAGGGCCAGCGCACGCTGGCGGTGGCGGCATGAGGAGTCGCGCCCTTGTTGGCGCGCTGTTCGTCTTCCTTGGTGGCTGTGCTCTCCTCGAGCCGGCGGCCGATCAGGTTCTGGCGGTCGATCGCCTGGGGGGAGAGGCCATTGTGGCGTCGCGGGCGCCC
>DASQGB010000459.1:0-8279 GCA_035632815.1 Burkholderiales bacterium
GTGCAGTCGTTCGCCCGCGTTGCGCCCTTCGCGGGCGCCGATCGGCGCTTCGGCACCAATCCGGTGTGCATCGGCATTCCGCTTCCCGGCGAGGAGCCGTTCCTCCTCGACATGGCGACCAGCGCGGTGGCGCAAGGCAAGCTCCGCGTGGCGCACAACAAGCGCGCAAAGATTCCGCAAGGCTGGCTGATCGATGACCAGGGCAATCCGACCGACGATCCGCGCTGGGGCGTGCTGGCGCCGCTCGGCGCCATGACCTGCTTCGGCGGGCACAAGGGCTACGGCCTCGCGGTGGCCTGCGAGCTGCTGGGCGGCGCGCTGACCGGCGGCGGCGTCACCGACCACGACAACAAGACCCAGCGGCGCGTACTGAATGGCATGATCTCGATCGTGATCGATCCCGCACGTCTGGGCACGGAGCAGGCGTTCCGGAAGGACGCGAAAAGCTTCCTCGCCTGGCTGCGCGCCTCGCGCCCGGCGCCCGGCCACGACCGCGTGCGAATCGCCGGCGAGCCCGAGCGCGAGACGCGCGCCCGGCGCGAGCGTGAAGGCATCCCGGTGGATGAAGAGACCTGGAACGAGATCCGTGCCGCGGCCGTCAAGCTCGGCCTTGCCCCGGAGCGGATCGACGCGTTCGCGCGCGGCTAAAGGCCTGCAAGCGCTAGCTCGGCCGCAAGTGCATTCAGCTCCGCGAGCACACCCTGCCCGAGCGGGATACCGTGCCTCGCGCGTTCTCGCGCGGTCAGTCGCTCCGGGTCGCCGGGGGCGAGCGGCGGCCGTGCCGGGTCGGCGGGCTCCTGCGTGCGGATCTCCTGCAGGAACAGATCGATCTGCGAGCGAAAGGCGGTGGCGTTGGTGAAGCGCGCGACGTCCAGCGCAAGCATGAAGTGGCCGAGGTTGCGCGGCTTGTCGAGCTCGCCGTACATCTTGGTCACGTGCATGCCGAAAGGCACCCCGGTCAGGAGCGCGCACAGCACCTCGACCATCAGCGCCAGGGCATATCCCTTGTGGGCTCCGGTAGGCGCGAGACCCACGACCCGCGCCGGATCGGTGGTCGGCTTGCCTTCGGCGTCCACGCCCCAGTCGGGCGGGATCGGTTTGCCCTCCTGGCGCGCCACGATCACCTTGCCCCAGGCGGCGTGCGTGGTCGACATGTCGACGAGCACCGGCGGTTCGCTGCCGCCGGGCGCGCCGAAGGCGATCGGATTGGAGCCGAGGAAGATGCGTTTCATGCCCGGCGGCACCATGATCGGATCGGTGTGCGTCAGCGCGACGCCGATCATTCCTTCCCGCATCGCCAGCTCGACGAAATAGGCGCACGCGCCGCAGTGCGAGCTGTTGCGCGCGCCGACTGCGCCGACGCCGCTGTCCCGGGCGAGGGCGATCGCCTCCTGCATCGCGCGCGCGGCGACCAGCTGGCCCATCCCGGCGTCGCCTTCGACCATCGCGGTGGACGCTCCGGTGCGCCGCACCGAGATGTCGGGGCGCGGCTTCACGCTGCCGTTACGCAGCCGCGTGGCGTAATGCGGCAGCCGGACGATGCCGTGACTGTCGACGCCCCGCAGGTTGGCCGCGACCAGCGTCTCGGCGACGAGGTGCGCATCGGCAGCCGTAAGCCCGAGGCTGCGGAGGCACGCGCTGGCGAAAGCGGTAAGCTTCTCGTGGGGAATCGATGTTTCGCTCACGGGTGGATTCTAGATGAGCTCGCCGCGCGCAGCCCTCGCCTGGTTCAGGGCGTGGGGACGCGCGGTGCTGTTCGCATTTGCCGCCGCGGCTGCGGCGCTTTCGTTTTCCGCCTACACCGCGCGCACACGCGCCCTCGCGGTGCGGCAGGTGTACCACGGCGCCTGGCCAGTCCTTCCTGGGTTCACGCTGTTCATCGCGTTCCTCAGCCTGGTGGTGATCCAGATCACGATCAGTGTGGCGCGGGAGTTCGACTTGGCGCAATTCGCGTTGGAACTAGTGTTTCGCGCGGTGGTGCTCGAGCTCGTGCCGCTGCTTACAGCGCTGTACGTCGCACTGCGCTCGGGCGCAGCCATCAACACCGAAGTTGCGCTGATGCAGATGACCGGCGGGCTCGACGAGCTGCGCACGTCGAATATCGATCCCTACGAGCGCGAGTTCGTTCCCCGTATCGCGGCGGCGGTGATCTCGATTTTTGCGCTCAGCATCGTGAGCTGCACCGTCGTCATGGTCATCGCCTACACCGTCATGTACGGCTACACGCCCTGGGGATTCGCCGAGTACACGCGGACGGTGGCGAGGGTATTCGGGCCTGCCGCGCTGGCGGGCCTGATCGTCAAATGCTTCGCCTTTGGCGTCGTGGTTGCGGTGATCCCGATCGCCGCCGGCCTCGAAGCGACGCGCGACGCGCACTCGGTCCCGATTGCGGTGATGGGTGGCATGGTCCGCTTGTTCGTCGCGCTTGCCCTGATCGAGCTGCTGGCGCTGGCCGTCCAATACGTCTAGCTCACTGTAAAGTACGTTTCGATGGCGGAGCGCGAGGGATTCACGGCGGTACCCAAGAACCTGCAGTTCCGGGTGGGGCTGCTGCTCGGCCTCACCATCATGGTCGCCGCCGGTTTCGTCCTATACGCCCTGTATGCGCGCGGCGTCTTCGAAGCGACACAGCGGCTGACGCTCGTTTCGGATAACGCAGAAGGCGTGAGCATCGGCATGGACCTTACCTTCTCCGGCTTTCCGATCGGCCGCGTGGAGCGCATCTCCCTCGCCGACGACGGGCGCGCCCGCATCGAGATCGAGGTGCCGAAGAAGGACGCGAAATGGCTGCGCGCCTCGAGCATCTTCACGCTCGAGCGGGGCATCGTGGGCGGCGCGAGGATCCGCGCGTTCACCGGAAATCTGCAGGATCAGCCGCTGCCCGACGGCGCCGAGCGCGTGGTGCTGCGCGGCGATGCCACCGAAGAGATCCCCCGCATGGTGGCTACGCTGCGCAGCGTGCTCGAGAACGTGGAGCAGATGACCGCCGCCGACGGCAGCATCCAGGCGAGCCTCGCCAACCTGCGCGGCTTGAGCGAGCGCCTGGCAGGGCCGCACGGGGCGCTCGGCGCGCTGCTCGGCAGCGAGGAGGAAGCGAAAAAGCTGCTCGCGGCAATCGAGCGCGCCAACACGCTGATGGCATCCCTCGCCGGAGTGTCGCGCAAGGTCGAAGGTCTGGTCGGCAAAACCGATGAGCGCCTGTTCGGGCAGGGCGGCATATTGGATGGCACGCAGGCAGCGGTGGTCCAGGTGAACGCCGTCCTCGGCGAGATGCGCGAGACCCTCAAGAAGGCCGATCAGCTAATCGCCGAGGCGCAGCAGATAAGTGGAAGTGCCAAGGCGGCGACCACCGACCTCGCGGCGCTGCGCGCCGAGGTGGAGGCCACTTTGCGCAGGGTGTCGGCGCTGATCGAGGAAGTGAACCGCAAATGGCCGTTCCAGCGCGACACCGAGATCCGCCTGCCGTGAGAAGGACCTTGATCCTGGGGGCTGCAATTCTTGCCGCCTGCGCAAGCGGGCCGCAGCCGCTCGACTGGCAGCTCAACGCGCGCCAGGCGATGGAGGGCTTTCAGCGCCTTTACTTCGCCGGCGAATCGCGCCTTGCCGAGACCGAGTTCGCGCGCGCAAGATCCGAGCTCGCGCGCACCGGCCGCGCCGACGTGGTGGCGCGCGCCGAGCTGCTGCGCTGCGCGCTGCGTACCGCCAGCCTCGATTTCGACGACTGTGCGGGATTCGCGGCGCTGCGCGCGGACGCGGGCGCGCCGGAGCGCGCGTATGCCGATTACCTCGCCGGACGCGCTACGCGTTCCGCCAGCGACGAGCCGCTGTCGCGGCTGGTGGCCGCTGCGCTGCAGCTGCGCGCCGGCAGCATCACGCCAGCCGGGATCGCAGGCGCGGTGGATGCCGCCTCGGCGCAGGGATGGCGGCGGCCGCTGCTCGCCTGGCTCGGCGTGCAGGCGAAGCGCGCCGAGGACGCCGGCGACGCCGAGGCCGCCGCGCGCATCCGCAGACGCATGGACCTGGTGACTGTCCGGTAAAATCCTCGGCTCCCGATCGGGAACCAAAAGGTAAGCCAATTACCGTGACATCGAAAAAGCAAAAGGGCCCCGAACCAAAAATCATCCGCCCGGACGACGTCGACCCGAAGCACCGCTGGGACCGTCCGCTGCAGGCGCCGGGGCGCACGCAGGTCGACTTCGAGGAGCGGGTCGACTTCCGCCGCCTGCACGACTACCGCCTCGCGCGCGTGCGCGCGGCGCTCGCGGGCTCGGGCCTGGGCGCGCTGCTGTCGTTCGACCAGCACAACATCCGCTACACCACCAGCACCGTGATAGGCGAGTGGGCGCGCGACAAGCTCACGCGCTATTCGCTAATCACCGGCGGCGGCGATCCCTACATCTGGGACTTCGGCAGCGCCGCTCGCCACCACAAGCTCTACGCGCCGTGGCTGCACCAGGACCATTGCCGCGCGGGGCTGCTCGGGCTGCGCGGCGCCACCGGCGGCGACATCAGCCTGTTTCGCGGCGCGGCGAAGGAGATCAAGGCGATCCTCGTCGAGGAGGGCGTCGGCGACATGCCCGTCGGCGTCGACGTGGTCGAGCCGCCCATGCTGTTCGAGCTGCAGAAAGCGGGCATCGAGGTGCGCGACGGCCAGCAGGTGATGCTGCTAGCGCGCGAAGTGAAGAACATCGACGAGATCACGCTGCTCAACATGGCCGCGGCGATGGTCGATGGCGTGTACCAGGACATCGCCGAGGCGCTCAAGCCCGGCGTTTCGGAGTCGCAAATCGTGGCGCTCGCCACCAAGCGTCTGTATGAGATGGGCTCGGACTGCGTCGAGGCGATCAACTCGATCTCGGGCGAGCGCTGCTCGCCGCACCCGCACAATTTCACCGACCGGCTGATCCGCCCCGGCGACCAGGCGTTCTTCGACGTCATCCAGTCGTTCATGGGTTACCGCACCTGCTACTACCGCACTTTCAACGTCGGCCGCGCGACGCCGCCGCAGCGCACCGCGTACCGCAAGGCGCGCGAATGGATGGACCGCGCCATCGCCCTGCTCAAGCCGGGGATGTCGAGCGACAAGATCGCGGCTGCCTTCCCCGAGGCAAAGGAGATCGGCTTCGCGAGCGAGATGGACGCCTTCGGCCTGAATTTCTGCCATGGCCTGGGGCTGGGGCTGCACGAGCGGCCGCTGATCTCGCGCCTGACCTCGCTGCGCGAGCCGATCGAGCTCAAGGCCGGCATGGTGTTCGCCGTCGAGACCTATTGCCCGGCCTCGGACGGCATCTCGGCGGCGCGCATCGAAGAAGAGGTGGTGCTCACGCCGAAGGGCGCCAAGATCATCTCGCTGTATCCCGCGGAGGAACTGCCGATTGCCAACCCCTACTAAGGGCCTGAAGCTGGGCTGGATCGGCACCGGGCGCATGGGCTACGAGATGGCTGCGCGCCTCGCCAAGGGCGGCTGCGACATCGCGGTGTGGAACCGCACGCGCTCGAAGGCCGAGCCGTTGCAGAAGTACGGCGCCGCCGTTGCCGATGATTTGAAGGATTTGTCTTCAAAAGACATCGTGTTTTGCATGGTGTCGACCTGGGACGACGTGAAGGAAGTCATCGGCAAGCTCCTTTCCGGGAAATCCAAACCGCGCATGATCATCGAATGCTCGTCGATTTCCCTCGAAGGATCGGCGGAGCTGCGCCGCATGCTGTCGGAGAAGAAAATCGACTACCTGGCCGCACCGGTGAGCGGCAACGCCAAGGTCATCAAGGCGGGCAAGCTGACCTTCGTGGTCTCCGGCCCGAAGGCCGCCTACCAGGCGGCGCGGCCGTTCCTCGACATGATGGGCACCGGGTCGAGCTACGTCGGCGAGGGCGAGCTCGCGCGCATCGTCAAGATCTGCCACAACGTGCTGCTCGGCGTAGTGACGCAGTCGCTCGCCGAGATCACCATCCTCGCGCAGAAGGCGGGCGTGCCGCGGCACGCATTTCTCGACTTCCTCAACAACAGCGTGATGGGCTCGATGTTCACGCGCTACAAGGCGCCGGCGTTCGTCAACCTGGACTTCAAGGTGACCTTCACGCCGCGGCTCCTGCGCAAGGACATGGACCTGGGCCTCGACGCGGGGCGGCGCTTCGAGGTGCCGATGCCGCTCGCCGCGCTGACGCGCGATCTCATCCAGCAGATGATCGGGCACGGCTTCACCGAGCAGGATTTCTCGACCCTGCTGCTGATGCAGGCGAAGGCCTCGGGCATCGAGCTCAAGCCGGAGAAAAAGGAGGTCAGCGATGGGCTCGCGTCGTGATTTCATCAAGGATACGGCTGCCGTCACTGCGGCGTCGGCCCTCGCCGGTTGCACGACATTGCTCAGAGCTCAAGGTCCGGCCGACACGCTGATCATCAATGGCCGCGTCACGACGCTCGATCCGCGCCGTCCGAGCGCCGAGGCGATCGCCATCAAGGGCGATCGCATCCTCGCGCTTGGCAGCGCAGCCGAGCTGGATTATCTGAAGGACGCCAACACGCGGGTGATCGACGCAGGGCGTCGCAGCGTCATCCCTGGGCTCAACGACGCGCACACGCATTTCATCCGCGGCGGCCTGACCTACACCAACGAGGTGCGCTGGGACGGCGTGGCCTCGCTCGCCGAAGGCATGCGCCGCGTGCGCGAGCAGGCGCGGCGCACGCCGCCGCCGCACTGGGTGCAGGTGATCGGCGGCTGGACCTGGGCGCAGTTCGCCGAAAAGCGCTTTCCCACACTCGACGAAATCAACGCCGCCACCGGCGACACGCCGTGCATGATCATGCACCTCTACGATCGCGCGTGGCTGAACCGCGCGGCGATCAGGGTGCTGGGCTGGGACAAGGAGATACCGAAGCTCTTCGGCGGCGTGGTGGAGCGCGATGCCGGCGGCAATGCGACCGGCGTGGTGAATTCGACCACCAGCCTGGCGAGCCTGGTGAGCGTCTGGCTGCGGGTGCCACGCCTGTCGCCGGAGGAGCAGATCGTCTCCACGCGCCATTTCATGCGCGAGCACAACCGCCTCGGCGTGACCAGCGTGATCGACGCCGGCGGCGGCGGCCAGAACTTCCCCGACAACTATGCGGCTATCGCGAAGCTCGCCGCCGACAACCAGCTCACGCTGCGCATCGGCTACGAGCTGTTCGCGCAGGCGCCGGGCAAGGAGCTCGACAACTACCTCGCGTGGTCGAAGCTGGTGAAGATCGGCCAGGGTAACGACTATTACCGCATGATCGGCGCGGGCGAGTACATCGTTTATGCCGCGGGCGACCCGGCGAATTTCGCCAAGGACTGGGTGGTGGCGCCGCCCGGCGTGATGGAAAGCCAGTTCACTGCGGTGGTGAAGCATCTCGCCGGCCTCGGCTGGCCGTTCCGCCAGCATACGACCTTCGATTCCACTGCGAGCCGCGTGCTCAACGTGCTCGAGCAGGTGAACCGCGAGGTGCCGCTCGCGAAGCTGCGCTGGGGCCTCGACCACTGCGAGACGCTGTCGCCGAAAACGCTGGAGCGGGTCGCGGCGCTCGGCGGCCACGTCAATATCCAGAACCGCATGTCCCTGGACGGCGAGGCATTCCTGCAGAGGTACGGCGCACAACTCGCCGCTGACGCGCCGCCGATCGCGCGCGTGCGCGAGATGGGCATTCCGCTGGCCTGCGGCACGGACGGCAATCGCGCCGCGAGCTATAACCCGTGGATCGGCTTGCACTGGCTGGTGACCGGCAAGACCCTCGGCGGCGCCAAGCTGCAGGCGGATCGCAACCTCCTCGAGCGCACCGAGGCGCTGCGCCTGTACACCTCCGCCGCGGCCTGGATGTCTTCCGAGGAGGATAAGAAAGGCACGCTGGCAGCCGGCAAGCTCGCCGACCTGGCGATCCTTTCGCAGGATTACTTCTCGGTCCCGGTCGATGACATCAAGAACATGGAATCGGTCCTCACGATGGTGGGCGGCAAGGTGGTCTACGGGGCTGGCCCGTATTCCAAGCTCGATCCGCCAGCACTGCCGTCGCTGCCCGATTGGCTGCCGGTGCGGCACTACGGCGGCTATGCGAAAGCTTCGGCCGCGCTCACCGGAGCGCCGCTCGCCGCGCACCGGCATCCGCTCATCATCGGCGACGGCGGCAGCTGGTCGATGGAATGTCCGTGCGGAGGAATCTGACATGATCGCAAAGCAGCGCATCAGCTATTTCCCGGTCGAGAAGATGGAACCGGAGATGCAGAAGGAGATGGAGCGCTGCCGGCGCGAAGGTACGCCGCGGCCGG
>DASQGB010000460.1:0-2563 GCA_035632815.1 Burkholderiales bacterium
ACCGGAGGGCAACGACGGCCTCGGCCTGCTGCTGCTCGGCGTGAGCGGTGACGACGTGCTGCCGCGAGAGACGTACGAGCGCATCAAGGCGAAGACCCTCGCCAGCGTGCGCGGCACCGTGCAGGCCGACATCCTCAAGGAGGACCAGGGGCAGAACACCTGCATCTTCTCGACCGAGTTCTCGCTCAAGGTGATGGGCGACATCCAGCAGTACTTCATCGACAACGAGGTGAGGAATTTCTACTCGGTGTCGATCTCGGGCTATCACATCGCCGAGGCGGGCGCCAACCCGATCTCGCAGCTCGCCTTCACTCTCGCCAACGGCTTCACCTTCGTCGAGGCCTACCTCGCGCGCGGCATGCCGATCGACGACTTCGCGCCGAATCTCTCGTTCTTTTTCTCCTACGGCATGGACCCGGAGTACGCCGTGCTCGGGCGCGTGGCGCGGCGCATCTGGGCGGTGGCGATGAAGAGCCGCTACGGCGCCAACGAGCGCAGCCAGAAGCTCAAGTTCCACTCGCAGACCTCGGGACGCTCGCTGCACGCGCAGGAGATCGCCTTCAACGACATCCGCACCACGCTGCAGGCGCTGATCTCGACCTACGACAACACCAACTCGCTGCACACCAACGCCTACGACGAGGCGATCACCACGCCGACCGAGGACTCGGTGCGCCGCGCCATGGCGATCCAGCTCATCATCAACAAGGAATGGGGGCTGGGGAAGAACGAGAATCCGAACCAGGGCGCGTTCGTGATCGACGAGCTCACCGACCTGGTGGAAGAGGCGGTGCTGAAGGAGTTCGAGGCGATCTCGAGCCGCGGCGGCGTGCTGGGCGCCATGGAGACCGGCTACCAGCGCGGCAAGATCCAGGAGGAGTCGCTCTACTACGAGCACAAGAAGCACGACGGCTCCTACCCGATCATCGGCGTGAATACCTTCCGCAACCCGCACGGCGACCAGGCGCCGCGGAAGCTCGAGCTGATCCGCTCCACCGACGAAGAGAAGCGCTCGCAGCTGAAGCGGCTAAGGGAGTTTCAGGCGAGGCATGCTTCTGCGTGCCCTGCAATGCTGCAACGCCTGCAGCAGGCGGTGATCCGCGACGAGAACGTGTTCGCGGTGCTGATGGACGCGGTGCGCGTCTGCTCGCTCGGGCAGATCACCCACGCCCTCTTCGAGGTCGGGGGCGAGTACCGCCGCAACATGTAATCAGTTCACCGTAGCCCCGGTGTCCTTCACGACCTTGCCCCACTTGTCGTACTCGGCGCGCATGAAGGTGCTCAGCTCCTGCGGCCCCATGGACGTCGCATCGACGCCGGCGGCGCGGAAGTTGTTCTGCACCTCGGGATCCTGCAGCGCCTTGCCGATCTCCCTGGAAAGCCGCTGCACGATCTCCGCCGGCATGCCGGCCGGCCCGGAGATGTTCAGCCACAGCGTCGCCTCGTAGCCCGGCACCCCGGCCTCCGCCACCGTCGGCACATCCGGAAGCTCGGGCCAGCGCTTCGGCGTGCTGACGGCGAGCGCGCGCAGCCGACCCGCCTTGACGTGGGCCAGCACGTTCGGGATTCCGGCAAAGGAAACCTTGACCTGCCCGCCGAGCAGGTCCTGCATCGCGGGTCCGCTTCCCTTGTACGGCACATGGTTCATGTCGATGCCCGCCATCGAATTGAAGAGCGCCGACACGAGGTGCTGGGCGCTGCCGTTGCCCGAGGTGGCGTAGTCGATCTTCCCGGGCTGGGCCTTGGCGGCGGCAATCAGCTCGCGCACCGAGCTCACCGGCAGCTGCTGCGGATTCACCACCAGGGCGTACGGCCCTGAAGCGATCAGCGCGATATGGGTGAAGTCCTTCAAGGCGTCGTAGGACAGCTGCTTGTACAGGTGCGCGCTGATGACGTGCGGGGTCCCGGTAAGCAACAGCGTGTAGCCGTCGGGCGGAGATTTGGCGACGAAATCGGCCCCGATGGTGCTGCCGGCGCCGGGCCGGTTCTCGACGAAGACCTGGCGCCCGAGGGCGGCGGTCAGACGGGGCGCGAGCATCCGCGCCGGCGTGTCGGCGAAGCCCCCCGGCGACAGCGGCACCACGATGCGCACCGGCCTTGAGGGGTATTCCTGTGAGAGGACGCCAGTGGAAGCAACGACCAGCAAAACCATCAAAAAGTTTTTCATCCGCGGTACACCGGTTCGGGTTGGCTGAAGAATGAATGCAGGATGTGGTACACGCTCATGTAGTTCTTCTGCTGGAAGCTCGCGTGCGAGATACCGGCCATCACCGTGAACTGCTTGTCCGGATGCGCCAGCCGCCGGAAGAAATCGAGCAGATCGTCGATGCCCGCGATGCCGTCGTACTCGCCGCGCATGAGGAGGGTCGGCACCTTGATTTTCTCGGGGTCGACCAGCGGCAGCTTCGAGCACATGTCGACATAGGTGCCGGTCGGCACCGAGTCGTCGAGCGCGAGGATGGCGGTGGCGAAGGCCTCGACCGTGGCCGCGTCGGCCGTGCCGGGATGGTCGCGGTTGAAAATGCTGCGCACGAACGCGCGGTCGATCGGCCGGCGGTTCTTC
>DASQGB010000461.1:0-2114 GCA_035632815.1 Burkholderiales bacterium
AGCTTCTCGATGGTCGGCGTGTCGCGCAGGCCGCCGTCGGTGACCACGCCGGCGACGCCGCGCACCATCAGCCGCGTCATCAGGATATCGCCGCCGGTGGCCGCCGACGCATCGCGCCGCGCGTCCATCACCAGCACCTGCCCGGGCGGGCAGGCCTCGATCGCCTCGCGCTGCGGGTGGCCGCGGCCGTCGAAGGCGCCGAGCTGGTCGAGATCCTCGCGCGCCGGGATGTAGCGCAGCGTGTAGGCCTCGCCGACCATGCGCGGCGCATCCCGGTTCAACAAAAAGATTCCTTGGATGAACACGTTACGCAATCCGCGCTTGAACAGCACCGTGGTCAGCGTGGCGGTGCTGATATTCTTCAGGAGGTCGGTCGGCGGTTTCATGCGGCAAATCCTACAGGGGACCATTTCCAGCCAATGGGCCTACAATATCTAGTGGTATTCGAGGAGTCAGGCACTAAATAGATGGCAAAGCCGGCGGTCTACGACGCATCGGCGATCCAGGCGCTCAAGGGCCTCGAGCCCGTGCGGCGCATGCCGGGCATGTACACGCACACCGTGCACCCGCTGCACGTCGTGCAGGAGGCGATCGACAACGCGGTCGACGAGGCGCTCGCCGGCTTCGGCAAGAAGATCACGGTGACGCTCTTCAAGGACGGCTCGGTCGAGGTCGACGACGAGGGCCGCGGCATCCCGGTCGACATGCACCCGGTGGAGAAGAAGCCCGCGGTCGAGGTGGCGTTCACCATGCTGCACGCCGGGGGCAAGTTCTCGCGCTCGGGCGACGGCGTGTACCACATCTCCGGCGGCCTGCACGGCGTCGGCGTGGCGGTGTCGAACGCGCTGTCGAAGCGCTGCGAGGTGGTGGTTTTCCGAAACAATGAGAAGCATTCCATCGCTTTCGAGGGCGGCGAGCTCAAGAACAAGCTGAAAAGCGAAAAAACAAAGGAAAAGCGCAGCGGCACCGTGGTGCGCCTGTGGCCCGATCCGAAATACTTCGACTCGCCCAACATCCCGCTCGCCGAGCTCGAGCACCTGGTTCGCTCGAAGGCGTACCTGCTGCCCGGATTGACCATGGTTTTGGTGATTGAAAACAAAGAAACCAAAACGTGGAAATACGAGCGGGGCATGGTGCAGTACTTCGAGATGATGCTCGCCGGTCGAGAGTTGGTGGCTCCGATATTTACGGGTCAACGTTTTTTTGATGAGAAATCTGTTGCAGGAATTGCGGAAATAGAACCCGGCGAGGGCGCCTCCTGGGCGATCGGCTGGGTGGCCGACGGCGATGTGTTCGCCGACAGCCACGTCAACCTGATCCCGACGCGCTCGGGCGGCACGCACGAGGCGGGCTTCCGCGCCGGGATCTTCGACGCGCTCGCCGCCTTCATGGACACGCGCGCGCTCGCGCCCAAGGGCGTGAAGGTGATCGCCGACGACCTGTGGCAGCGCGCCTGCTTCACGCTCTCGGCGCGCATCGTGCGCACCCAGTTCCACGGCCAGACCAAGGAGAAGCTCACCACGCGCCACGCCGCGAAGCTGCTCGAGATGTGCGTTCGCGACGCCTTCGAGCTGTGGCTGAACGAGCATCCCGAGGAGGGCAGGAAGATCGTCGAGCTGGCGATCGAGCAGGCGCTCGCGCGGCTGTCGAAGGGCAAGAAGGTCGAGCGCAAGAAGTCGAGCGGCATCGCCACGCTGCCGGGCAAGCTCGTCGACTGCGCATCGGGCGATGTGACCCGCAATGAATTGTTTCTGGTCGAGGGCGATTCAGCCGGAGGCTCGGCGAAGGAAGCGCGCGACAAGGAGACTCAGGCGCTGCTGCCGCTGCGCGGCAAGGTGCTGAACACGATGTCGAAGGACAGCCGCACCGTGCTCTCCAACAAGGAGCTGCAGGCGATCGCGACGGCGATCGGGGTTGATCCTCACTCGGCGGAGGATGCGGTTGACTTGTCGGGAATCCGATACGGCAAGGTCATCCTCATGACCGACGCCGACGTCGACGGCGGCCACATCCAGGCGCTGCTCCTCACCTTTTTCTTCATGCACGCGCCGAGGATCGTCGAGCGCGGCCACCTGTACGTGGCGCAGCCGCCGCTCTACAAGGTCGAAATTCCG
>DASQGB010000462.1:0-2803 GCA_035632815.1 Burkholderiales bacterium
TTGGCGCCGGGGAAGAAGTTGAGCGAAATGTTCTTGAGGATCGCGCGCTTGGGGGGAACGACCTTGCCCACGCGCCGCATCGTGTAAACGTACTGTGCCATGATATTCCGAATGATACGAAAAACCGCCCGCCTCGCCGCGCTGATCGCCACCGTTTCGCTCCCCGTCCCCGTCCACGCGCTCGACGGCATCTCCGCCGAGCTCGGTTACGGCGACGAGCTCGGCATCTGGCGCGTCGGCCTGCAGTGGGAATGGAAAACGAAATGGCCCGCCGGCAGCCGCTGGCAGGTGGGCGGCTACTGGGACCTCTCGGCCGGAGCCTGGTACAACGAAGGCGCGCGCACGCTCTACGACGTGGGCCTGACGCCGGTATTCCGCTTCGAGCGCGCGGCGCGCCCCTCGCCCTACTTCGAGGCCGCGATCGGCTTCCACCAGATCTCCGAGCTGCGCATCAGCGCGGACAAGGTGGTCGGCACCAATTTCCAGTTCGGCGACCACATCGGGGCCGGCATCCGCTTTGGCGACCGCGGCAGCTACGACCTCAGCGTGCGCCTGCAGCACCTCTCCAACGGCGGCATCAGGAAGCCGAACCCGGGGATCGACTTCCTGCAGCTGCGCCTGCAGTATCACCTCGAGTGACGGCGAGCACCTTGTCGATGCGCTTGCCGTCCATGTCCACCACCTCGAAGCGCCAGCTCTCCCAGTCGGCGCGGTCGCCGGTCTGAGGCAGGCGGCCGAGCAGCACCATCAGCATGCCGCTCAGCGTGTGGTAGCGGTCCTCCTCAGGCGTTTCCCTGATGCCCAGGCGGTCCTTCAGCACGGCAATCGGGATCAGGCCGTCGAGCAGCCATGAGCCGTCGTCGCGCCGCACCGCCCACGGGTCCTCGCCGCGGCGCCCGGTGAATTCTCCGGTGATCGCCTCCAGCACGTCCTGCAGCGTGACGATGCCCAGCACCTCGCCGTACTCGTCGACCACGAACACCAGCTGCACCCCGGAGGAGCGGAAGTTCTGCAGCAGCTCCAGGCCGGTCAGGCTTTCCGGGACGAAGATCGCCGGCTGCAGCTCGGACTTGAGGTCGTGCGCCTCGCCGTGCAGCACTTTCTTCAGCAGCAGCCGGGCGCTGATCACGCCGAGGATCTCGCGCATGCCGCCGCGCACCACCGGAAAGCGCGTGTGCTCCGAATTCTCGATGCGCTTGAGGTTCTCCTCCCAAGCCAGGCTGGCGTCCAGGTAGACCACCTCGCCGCGCGGCACCATCAGCGAGCCGAGCCGCCGGTCATCGAGCCTGAAGAGATTGCGCACCATGGCGTGCTCGTGCGCCTCGATCACGCCGGCGTCGGAGCCTTCGACCAGCAGGTCGTGGATCTCCTCTTCGGTGACGCTCGGGGGCTTGCGGTTTTTGAAGCCGAGGACAGCAACCACCAGCTCGGTCGAACCGGCCAGCAGCCGCACGAAAGGCTTGGTGGCGATCGCCAGCCACTGCATCGGCCGCGCGGCGAGCCGCGCCACGCCTTCCGGGTTGAGCTGGCCCAGGCGCTTGGGCACCAGCTCGCCGAGCACGATCGAAAAGTAGGTCACCAGCACGACCACCAGGCCGGTGCCGAGATAGCGCGCGCCCTTGTCCTCGACTCCGAGGCTCCGCAGCCACTCGGCCAGAGGCGGCGCGAGCGCCGCCTCGCCGACGATGCCGTTGAGAATGCTGATCGACGTGATGCCGATCTGGATCGTGGACAGAAAGCGCGTCGGCTCCTCGCCCAGGCGCAGCGCGGCGGCCGCGCCGGAAACCCCGTCGCTGGCGAGCGCCTTCAAGCGCCCCTTGCGCGCGGTGACGAGCGCGATCTCCGACATCGCGAACGCGCCGTTGAGGAGGATGAGGGCGAACAGGATGGCGATGTCCATGGCGATTACCAGCGATAGGTGAGGCCGCAAAGCAACGCGCGGTCGATGGCCGGCTTGTTGCCGCGCCGCACGCCCGCATCGAGATCGAAGTCCTTGCTCAGCGAATAAATCAGCCCGAAGACGGTTTGCCGAATCGTCCTATTTGAAGCCGGATCGGGGTCTGTATCCATGCTCAGATCGACCACCAGACGAAGTGCGTCGCTCGCCTTGAACCAAACCGCAGCGGAAAGATGGCTGAGCGATTCGCGCATGCCCTGGGTGTTGCGGTTGCGCCGGTAGCCGGCGTGCGAGTGGAACGCCCAGCGCTCGAGGTCGTACGACAGGATGAGCAGGGACCCCCAGTTCACCCGGCCGCTGCCGAAGCCGCTGGCGTCGTCGCCTGTCGGCAGGGTGAGGCCGGGCTTGAGGCCGAGGCTAAGCGGCCCGTTCTCGAAGAAGCGCCACTTCACGTCGAGCGCCGCGTCCAGCACGCCTTTATCTCCCGGCCGCTGCCGCAAATAGGGAATCGTGTACTGCACATCCGCGCGCTCGGCGAAGCCGTAGCTCAGCGTGGCCGCGGGCTGGAACCCTTTCACTCTGACCCCGCCAAAATCGTCGCGCGTCCATTCGGCGTTGACCTCGACCTGCCGACCGCCCTTCCCCTGCGTGCCGGTGTCCTCGGTAAGCAGAGGATGCGCGGCATGAGCTTCCATGCGCAGCCCGAGCAGTAGCACCGCAACCTTCAAAATAGTCCCGATCGGGACCATCAGTCCTCGGCGGTAAAACCGGAGCCTTTTACGATGGGACCCCACTTTTCCAGATCCGACTTGAGCGTCGCGGCGAAGCCGACCGGCGTCATCGCCACCGCCTCCATGCCGAGCTTGAGGAAGCTTTGCTGGGCGTCGCCGTGGCCGCTGGCGTCGG
>DASQGB010000463.1:0-4543 GCA_035632815.1 Burkholderiales bacterium
TAAACGAAGGCGTTTTCTCGTTGTGGAACGGGCAGAGGCCGAGGTGATTGGCGCCGGCCTTCTTGAGCTGGACGTAGCGCGAGACCACGTCCACGATGTCGACCCGATTGAGCAGGTCCTGCTTGAACGAATCGGGGATCACAGCCCCGATTTTCTCACTTTTATCCGGAAAGCCTGGCTTTCACCAGACCCGAAACCTTGCCCATGTCGGCCTTGCCGGCGAGTCGCGGCTTGAGCAGCGCCATGACCTTCCCCATCTCCTTGACGCCCGCGGCGCCGGACTCCTTGACTGCCGCAGCGACGGCCTGCTCGAGCTCGGCATCGCTCATCTGCTGCGGCAGGTACCCGGAGAGGATGCCGAGCTCGAATTTCTCGGCATCGGCCAGATCCTTGCGCGCCCCTTTCTCGTACTGGGCGATCGATTCGCGTCGCTGCTTGATCATCTTCTCGATCACCGCCACCACGTCAGCGTCGGTGAGCTCGATGCGCTCGTCCACTTCCCTCTGCTTGATCGCGGCGAGCACCAGACGCACGGCCGACAGGCGCGCGGCATCCTTGGCGCGCATCGCCATCTTCATGTCTTCGGTGATTTGGTGCTTAAGAGAGATGTTCAGTACATCTTCTGCGGCAGCATCTGGCTGCGCAGGCGCTTGTGATGGCGCTTGACCGCGGCGGCGAGCTTGCGCTTGCGCTCGGCGGTGGGCTTCTCGTAGTACTCGCGGGAGCGCAGCTCGGTGAGAAGACCGGTCTTCTCCACGGTGCGCTTGAAGCGACGCATGGCTACTTCGAACGGCTCGTTTTCCTTGACGCGTACTGTCGGCATCCCGCCCTCGGGCTTGAAAGGGGCTGAATTGTATCAAAATCCCCCCATGTTGACCCTGGGCATCGAGACCTCCTGCGACGAGACCGGTGTCGCCGTTTATGGCGGGCGCCTGCTCGCCCACGCGGTGCACTCCCAGGTCGCCATGCACGCCGACTACGGCGGGGTGGTGCCCGAGCTCGCCTCGCGCGACCACATCCGGCGCCTCGTGCCCCTTACGCGCGAGGTGCTGCGCCGCGCCGGGCGCCGGGCGGCCGACCTCGAGGGCGTTGGCTACACCGAGGGCCCCGGGCTCGCCGGCGCGCTGCTGGTCGGCGCCGCGTTCGCCCACGCGCTCGCCGCCTCGCTCGGCATCCCCGCGATCGGCATCCACCACCTCGAAGGGCATCTGCTCTCGCCGCTGCTCTCTGCCCGCGCACCGGCCTTCCCCTTCGTCGCGCTGCTCGTCTCGGGCGGTCACACCCAGCTCATGCGCGTGAGCGGCCTGGGCAGCTACGAGCTGCTTGGCGAGACGCAGGACGACGCCGCCGGCGAGGCCTTCGACAAGACCGCCAAGCTGCTCGGCCTGGGCTATCCCGGCGGGCCGGCGCTGTCGCAGCTCGCCGAAACCGGCAAGCCGGGTCGCCACCGCCTGCCGCGGCCGATGCTCGACAGCGGCGACCTGGAGTTCAGCTTCTCCGGATTGAAAACAGCGGTTCTTACCATCGTCAAGAACGAAAATCCCAACCCGGCGGATCTCGCCCGCTCGTTTGTCGACGCGGTGGTCGAGGTGCTGGTGGCGAAATGCCTGCGGGCGCTCGAGACCACCGCCCTCGAACGGCTGGTGGTGGCCGGCGGCGTAGGGGCGAACCGGCAGTTGCGCGCAGCGCTAGATGCCGCTGCGGCGCGCCGCGGCTTCGAGGTGTTCTACCCCGAGCCGGAGCTATGCACCGACAACGGCGCCATGATCGCCTTTGCGGCCGCGCTACGCCTGGAGGCCGGGGCTTGCACCGCAAACCATGGATTTACCGTGAAGCCGCGCTGGGATCTGGCGGCGGGGTGACTTTTTTGCGGCCGATGCGCGACTCCTGCCCGGAGAGCAGGCGCGCGATGTTTTCCCGGTGCCGCCAGACGAGCAGCACGGCAATGATTCCCACCGCAAAGACAAGCAGCACGCTCAAATTGATGTACCAGGCAAAGAACGGCGCGAACAGCGCGGCGATCAGGGCGGCGAGCGACGAGTAGCGGAAGAACACGGCGATGATCGCCCAGGTGAGGAGGGTGGCGAGGCCAAGCCAGGGGTCCAATCCGAAGAGCACGCCGGCTGCGGTCGAAACGCCTTTGCCGCCCTGGAAGCGATGAAACAGCGGGTAGAGGTGGCCGAGGAAAGCGGCCAGCCCGGCAAGGGGCGCCGCTTCAGGATTGAAGAGCAATGCGAGAAAAACAGCTAGCCAGCCCTTCCCGGCATCGCCGGCAAGCGTGAGCGCCGCTGCGGCCCTGCTGCCGCTGCGCAGAACGTTGGTGGCGCCCGGGTTCTTCGAGCCGTAGCTGCGCGGATCGGGCAGGCGCATCAGCCGGCTTACCACAACGGCGAAGGAAACCGATCCGATGAGGTAGGCAGCGATCACCGTCAGGGCGGTGTGCATCACGGCGATTCTATAGAATCGGAAAAACCATGGATGCCATCTTCATCCGCGAGCTGCGCGTCGAGGCGCTCATCGGCATCCACCGGCGCGAGCGCCATGCCAGGCAGACGGTGTCGGTAGACCTCGAGATCGGCGTTCCTGGCGAGGCGGTTTTCGCGAGCGACAAAGTGGCCGATACCATCGATTACGAGCAGGTCACGCTGCGCATCCGCGAGCTCGCCGAGAGCGGCCATTTCCGGCTGGTCGAGACCTTCGCCGACCGCATCGCCCAGCTCCTCATCGGCGACTTCGGCGCGCCCTGGGTCAAGGTGAGCGCGGCGAAGCTCGGCGTCCTCGCCAGCGCGAAGCTCGTCGGCGTGTCGATCGAGCGGCGCAAGTCCTAGTCCGCCTTCATCCACGCGGGTGATGCTTCGCGTGCAGCGCCTTGAGGCGCTCGCGGGCGACATGGGTATAGATCTGCGTCGTGGAGATGTCGGCGTGCCCGAGCAGCAGCTGCACCACCCGCAGGTCGGCGCCGTGGTTGATGAGGTGGGTGGCAAAGGCATGGCGCAGCACGTGCGGCGAAAGCCGCTTGCCGGGGAGCGCGCGCGCGCCGTAGCGGCGGATGAGGTGCCAGAACGCCTGCCGCGTCATGCCCGCGCCTCGATCAGTGAGAAACAGGGCGTCGGCGTCCGATTTTCTTCTCGCTTTCAAATACTGCGAAATCCGGTCCACCGCTTCCTCGCCGAGCGGCACCAGGCGCTCCTTCGATCCCTTGCCCAGCACGCGGACCACGCCGGCGTCGAGGTTGACCTCGAAGCTCTTCAGCGCCACCAGCTCCGACACGCGTAAGCCCGTGGCGTACAGCGTCTCGAGCATGGCGCGGTCGCGCAGACCGAGCGGCGTGGCGGTGTCGGGCGCGGCTAGCAGCGCCTCGACGTCGGATTCCGACAGCGTCTTCGGGAAGCGCGGTGTCGGCTTGGGCGCATCGAGCTTCAGCGTGGGATCCGCCTTGATGCGCCGCTCGCGCAGGTAGTACTGGTAGAACCGCTTCAAGCTCGAGACGCGCCGGGCAGCGCTCGACGATCGGCCTTTGCGCGAGGCAAGGAATCTGAACAGGTCTGCTTCGTCTACCTGCAGGAGATCCTTCCTGAGAAATGCAGCAAGCTGCTCGAGATCCGAGCGGTACGAAGAAATCGTGTTCCGCGACAGGCCATCCTCCAGCCAAAGCGCGTCGCAAAACGCATCGAGCAGCTGCGCGTCGGCTTCGCGCAGGGCGGGTTTCAGGCCCTCAGCTCGAACTCGTCCGCGCCGCACTCGTGCATCAGCAGCCAACGCTTCGCCTCGATGAGATATCCGCCGCTCGCGTGCGCGAACCCGCCGATGCCCTTCGCGGCGACCACACGGTGGCATGGAATGACGATCGGCAGCCGGTTGTCGCCGCAGGCCTGGCCGATTGCCCGCGCCTCCCCGCCGAGGCGCCGCGCAAGCTCGCCGTAAGTAAGGGTCTCCCCGCGCGGGATTTCGCACAAGGCATCCCACAGGCGGCGCTGGAACGGCGTGCCCTCGATGAGCAGCGGCAGGTCGAAGCGCGCATCGGGATCTGCGCGGTAGCGCTCGAGCTGGCGCGCCGCGCGCTCGGCGAGCGGGTTCGCCGGCGCCATCGCGTCCACCGCGGGGGGCAAGTAGCGGATTTCGGCGACGCGGTCACCGCGCGTCGCCACGGCGACTTTCATCCGTGGGAAATCGACGATTACGTCGAACATAGCTTCTCGATCTGCGCAATGAGCTCATCGGGGACTTCAATTCCTTTTTTTGAAGAAACTTCCGCAGCAAACCGACGCGCGCCGGGCAGGCGCACCTCGGGGTCCGCCAGCATCGTCGACACTATCTTCTCCACTCTTTCCCCATAGGTGGTACTTCCTGCAAGAGCCGTTGGGTCTATGGCGATGAACACCTGGCCGATGCGCGGGCGATTGCCGTCCTCGGAAAAGAAAGAGTCGGCCTCCGGCCCGATCGCCGCGCCGGTCAACGAAGCGCAGATCAGCTCGAACATCAGCGCAAGCATTGCGCCCTTGGCGCCGCCGATGGGAAACAGGCTGCCGTGCTCGATCGCCTC
>DASQGB010000464.1:0-4987 GCA_035632815.1 Burkholderiales bacterium
GGCTGGCTGCACCGGCATTTCCGCTACAAGGGCTTCCGCACCCAGCTCGGCTCGACCAACGGCTCGATGGGCTATGGCTACCCGGCTGCCGTGGCGGCCAAGCTCGCCGAGCCGAAGCGGCCGGTCATCGCGCTGTGCGGCGACGGCGACTACCTGATGACCGGGCAGGAGCTCGCCACCGCAGTGCAGTATGGCGCGCCGTTCGTCGCGCTGGTGGTCAACAACGGGCTCTACGGCACCATCCGCATGCACCAGGAGCGCGAGTATCCGGGGCGGGTCTTCGGCACCAGCCTGAGAAATCCAGATTTCGCCGCTTACGCGCGCGCCTTCGGCGCGCACGGCGAGACCGTGGAGCGCACGGAGGAGTTCGAGCCGGCCTTCGAGCGCGCCTATGCGTCGGGCAAGCCGGCGCTGATCGAGCTGAAGATCGATCCCGATGCCATCACCCCGGCGACCACGCTTACGGCCATCCGGGAGAAGGCCCTCAAGTCAAAGCGATGAATTTCGGGTCGCCCTGGTGGGCGCGCTCGAACGTGAGGAAGTCGTAATAGCCGCAGCGCTGGCTTTCGGGATAGGAGCGGCATGTGGCGGGGCGTGCCTCGTAGACCGTGCAGCGTCGCGTCTTCTGGTCGAGCAGCGCGCACACCGAGTCGAAGACGCGGTCCTTGCGGTGGCGTAGCAGCCGCACCTTTTCCTTCGCGTCGTACTTGGTCAGCCGCTCCTCCGCCTGCTTGTAGTCCAGGCTGAAGTGCTTCGCCAGCCGCTCGATGTCGCGCGGCGTGACCTCGATCTCCGGATAGCTGCAGCAATAGGCGGGGCATTTCGCGCACGAATACTTCACGCGCACCGGGATCGGGAAGGGTTTTGTCATAGGTCACCTCACGCGAGGCAAGGCGCGGATTGTAAACGAGCCGCGCTTGTTTTCTCCACCGTGTTGCCGACGAGTACTAGTGGTGCAGGATCTTCGAGAGGAACTGCTGCGCGCGCTCGGAGCGCGGGGTGCCGAAGAACTCCTCCTTCTTCGCGTCCTCGACGATGCGGCCCTGGTCCATGAAGATGACGCGGTGGGCGACCTTGCGGGCGAAGCCCATCTCGTGCGTCACCACCATCATGGTCATGCCCTCCTTGGCGAGGTCGACCATCACGTCGAGCACTTCGTTGATCATCTCGGGGTCGAGCGCCGAGGTGGGCTCGTCGAACAGCATGGCGATCGGATCCATCGACAAGGCCCGCGCGATGGCGACGCGCTGCTGCTGGCCGCCCGAGAGCTGGCCGGGAAACTTGTCCTTGTGCGCGAGCAGACCAACGCGCTCGAGGAGCTTCAATCCCCTGGCCTTCGCTTCGTCCTGGCTGCGGTCCAGCACCTTCACCTGGCCGAGGGTCAGGTTCTCGGTCACCGACATGTGCGGGAACAGCTCGAAATTCTGGAACACCATGCCGATCCGCGCGCGCAGCTTCGGCAGGTTGGTCTTCGAATCCCCGACCGAGATGCCGTCGACCAGGACCTCGCCTTTCTGGAACGGCTCGAGCCCGTTCACGCACTTGATGATGGTCGACTTGCCGCTGCCTGAGGGGCCGCAGACCACCACCACCTCGCCCTTGGCGACCTCGGTCGAGCAGTCCGCGAGGACCTGGAAAGTGCCGTACCACTTGCTGACGTTCTTCATGGAGATCATCGAATGATCGCAATCCGGGTTTGGAGACGCTTGACGAGGAGCGAGAGGCCGTAGGAGATGATGAAATACACCACGGCGACGAAGGTGTACATCTCCACCAGGCGGTAATCGCGGTTCGCGACTTTCGACGCTGCGCCGAGAAAGTCGGTGGCCGAGATCACATACACGAGCGAGGTGTCCTGGAACAGGATGATGGTTTGCGTGAGCAGCACCGGCAGCATGTTGCGGAAAGCCTGCGGCAGGACCACCTTGCCCATGGCCTGCCAGTAGTTGAGGCCGAGCGCGTAGCCTGCCCATACCTGGCCGCGCGCGACCGACTGGATGCCGGCGCGCATGATTTCGGCGTAGTACGCCGCCTCGAACATGGTGAAGGTGATCACGCTCGACATCCATGCGCCCACCTTGACCGGCTCCTTGGCGCCGATCATCCAGGCGCCGATGTAGGGCACCAGGAAGAAGAACCAGAAGATCACCAGCACCAGCGGCACCGAGCGCATCACGTTGACATAGGCGCCGGCGATCATCGACAGCGGCTTGAAGGCCGAGAGCCGCATCATCGCGAGCAGCGTGCCGAAGATGATGCCGCCGGTCATGGCGAGCAGCGTCAGCGTGACGGTGAAAGTCATGCCCTCGCGGAACAGGTAGCCCCAGGAGCGCTGGATGACGTCGAAGTCGAAGCCGGAGTCCATCTAGTGCCCTGCCATCGGCGCGCCGCCGGCGGCGATCAGGCCGGGCACCCGCACCTTCTTCTCGAGCATGCGCATGCCCAGCACCACCACCATGTTGGTGAGCAGGTAGATGACGGTGGCCGCGGCAAAGGCCTCGAACACGTGGAAGCTGAACTCCTGCATCGCGCGCGCGCGGCCGGTGAGCTCGAGCAGCCCGATGGTCAGCGCGACCGAGGAGTTCTTGATGACGTTCATGAACTCCGAGGTGATCGGCGGCAGGATGATGCGGAAGGCCTGCGGCAGGATGACGTAGCGATAGGTCTGCGTCCGCGTGAGCCCCATCGCGGTGCCCGCCATGCTCTGGCCGCGCGGCAGCGACTGGATGCCGGCGCGCACCTGCTCGGCGATGCGCACCGAGGTGTAAATGCCCAGGCACAACACCGCCGGGATATAGGAGCCCCAGGGCGGCGGCATCTGCTTGATCCAGTCGCCGAGCTCCTTCGGCAGCAGCTCCGGCATGACGAAGAACCACAGGAACATCTGCACGATCAGCGGGATGTTGCGGAAGATCTCGACGTACAGATTGCCCAGGCGTACCACCCACGGCATGGGCGTGGTGCGCAGCGTGCCGACCAGCGAGCCGATGATGAGGGCGATCACCCACGCGGCGAGCGCGGTGGCGAGCGACCAGCCCAGGCCGACGATCAGGTACTGGAGATAGGTCCCGGTGCCGCCGGGCTCCTTCTCCAGCAAGATCCCCCAGTGCCAGTTGTAGCCCACGCCCTCCCGCCGCGCGACAACTACGAAATACTACTTGTAAGCGCTCTGATCGCCCGAATCGGTCGGAGTCTTGATCACTTTCTTGAACGCGTCGCTCATCGGCACGTTCAGGTTGATGCTCTTCGGCGGCACCGGCTTCAGGAACCACTTGTCGTAGATGCCGTTGATCGCGCCCGACTTGTAGGTGTTGACCATCGCTGCATCGACTACTTTCTTGAACGCGGCGTCGTCTTTGCGCAGCATGATGCCGTAGGGCTCGACCGACAGCGCCTCGGGCGAGATGGCGTAGTCCTTCGGGCTGCGCGACTGCGCGACCAGGCTGTAGAGCAGGATGTCGTCCATCACGAACGCCACCGCCCGCCCGGTCTCGACCATCTGGAACGCTTCGGCGTGGCCGTTGGCCGAGATGATGTTCGCGCCGAGGTTCTGCTGGCCGTTGAGCTCGGTGATCTGCTTGATGTTGGTGGTGCCCGCGGTGGAGACGATGGTCTTACCCTTGAGGTCGGCGAGCTTGTTGAGCTTAGCGGTTCCCTTCGCCACCCAGCGGTTGGCGGTGACGAAGTGGGTGATGGTGAACCACACCAGCTTCTGGCGCTCGAGGTTGTTGGTGGTCGAGCCGCACTCGAGGTCGATGGTGCCGTTCGCCATCAAAGGGATGCGGTTGGCCGAGGTGACGAGCTGGTACTTGGTGTCGATCTTCGGCATCTTGAGCTCGGTCTTCACCGCCTCGACGATGCGCGCGCACAGGTCCATCGCGTAGCCCACCGCCTGCTGCTTGTCGTCGTAGTACGAGAACGGCACCGAGGCGTCGCGGTGGCCGATGGTGATCGAGCCGCTGTCCTTGATCTTCTTCAGGGTGCCTTCCTGCGCCGCGGCGGGCAGGGCTACGGCCAAGGCGGCCGAGACGCCCGCAAACAGGGCAATTGCGCGCTTCATGAATCTCTCCTCAGGGGATTGGTGATCTTGCTATAACGCGAAAATTCTACTCCAGTTGACGCGGGCGGCCGCTCGAGGCCGTTTCGCCAGCGGCATCAGCGCGAGCTCAGGTTCCGCAATTCGCGCATCGCGACCGAAAGCATCGCGAGATCGGGGGACTCGGCGGCGCGGAGGTCGGAGAGGACCTGCCGGAAGCGCTCGTAGAGGACGGAGTTGCGCGTCTTCCAGCTAGAGATCAGAGCGGCGGGGTCGGAGGGCGAGGCGTCATCGCGCGAGGAGGAGGCGCGAAGTGCATCCGCAGCCAAGGAGCGGAGCATGCCCGCGAGATCGTCGCGCAGGGCAGCCTTGGCGAGGGTCTCCCAGTGGTTGTCGGCGGAGAGCATGCCGATGCGCGCGCGCAGCCAGGGGAAGTCGAGCTCGCCGGCGAGGGCGAAGTGCAGGCGCGCGACGGGGTCGATGTCGCGCTTGAGCTGGTCTGCGACTTCTACGATGTCGAGGGCGTTGAACAGAGCGTCGATGCCGGCGACGCGGGCGGCGAGCTCGCGAGGGACGCCGTCCTTCTCGAGGCGCTTGGCGGACGCTTCGAAGGCGGACTGTTCGGACGCGGACAGGAGCCGGGGAAGGAGGGCGGCGACGCGGTCGGCGCCGGCCTTGAAGTGCTCGATCGAGCGAGACAGCTCGGCGAGGTGCGCGCGGTTCCTCAGGAACCATAGCGTCGCGCGCACGATGAGGCGGCCGGCGTCGATCACCATGGCGGTCTGGACGCGGTCGGGCACCTTGTAGTCGAGCGCCTCGATGGCGCGCCACAGCTGCACCATGCCGAAGACTTCGCGCACGATCAGGTAGGCGCGCACCACGTCGGGCGCGGCGGCGCCGGTCTCCTCGTGCATGCGGTGCACGAAGGTGCTGCCGACGCGGTTGATCATG
>DASQGB010000465.1:0-16556 GCA_035632815.1 Burkholderiales bacterium
CCGCACATCGGCACGCCAAAGTGCGCCTCGTACATCGCCGGGATGTTCGGCAGCATGACCGCCACCGTGTCGCCGGGGCCGATGCCGCGCCTGGCAAGCGCGCAGGCGAGGCGCCGGCAACGCTGGTAGGTCTCTTTCCAGGTGTAGCGCTGCGCGCCGTGAATCACCGAAACGCGCTGCGGGTAGACATAGGCTGCGCGCTCGAGAAACGAAAGCGGCGTCAGCGGCGCGTAGTTCGCCGGGTTCTTGCCGAGATTCTGCTCGAAGCGCTCCGCGCCGGCCATGACCCAAGTATAGCTTTATTAAACAGCCACATTGCGCTCATGAGCCGATCTGCCCAGCGCGATGGTGGACGATTCACACGCGCTGGTTTGGAATGGACCGAAGAAAGGGACCTTATGCGACTTATGCGGCTACCGAGTCTTCACAACCCTTCGCTTACCGCCGCGGCGCTAGTCGCCGCGTCGCTGGCGGCTGCCGTGCTGCTGGGCGAGCAGCTGTCCGGCCTGCGCTGGCTGCCTCTCGGCCTCGGGCTGGCCGCGCTCGCCGTCGCGGTTCTCGCGTTCGCCAAGACGCGCTCCATGGAGTTCGCGCCGGAAGTGCTGGCGGGCGACGTCATCCTGCCAAGGGCAAGCCGCCTCGCCGGCGAGGTCAGGCTGCTGCTGCCGCTGCAGTTCACCAATTCCGGCTACGCCGACGGCATCATCGAGTGGGTGGCAGTGCGCCTCACGGTCGACGGGCAGACCGAGCGCTCGGTGCTGCTCAGCCCGATCGCCGAAGTGGACATGCAGCGCTTCATCCAGTCGAAGCGCCGCCTCGACGGCGACAATACCATCGAGCCGTTCACCGGCTTCGCACTCGAAGGCAAGCGCTCGCTGGCCAAGTTCGTGCTGTTCGATGTCGCCGAGAAAGCCCACCACGAGCCGCTGCGCCTGCGCCCCGGGCGCTACCAGTTCGAGCTGTTCGTGAAGTCCACCGCCACGCGCCATCCCAAGCTCGAGCGCTGCTTCGAGCACGCGGTGGAGCAGAAGCACCTCGACGAATTCCGCAACGACACCACCGTCTATCTCATCAATTACCAGATCACCCTGCCGGGGGCGCGGCGGGAGCTCGCCGGCGCGGAGTGGCTGCCGCGCGCGACGCGCGCCTAGGCGAGCCTGCGCCAGAGGCTGCCGCCCCTGGCGTCCTTTTCCATCGCGTCTAGGTACTGCTCATGCAGGGCGACCTCGTCGGGCTGGGCGCGCAGCACGATGAGGTTCGAGACGTCCACCTGGAGGAGCGCCGCCGCCGCGGCGGCCGCGGCCGGGGTTTCCAGCTCCATCACCAGGCTCTCCTGGCCCCGCGTCATCGCGAGGTAGCACTCGGCCAGCAGCTGCGCGTCGAGCAGCGCGCCGTGCACGGTGCGGCGCGAGTTGTCGACGAAGTAGCGCTCGCACAGCGCGTCGAGCGAGTTTTTCCTGCCGGGGTGCAGCTCGCGCGCCAGGGCCAGCGTGTCGATCACGGTGCAGACGTGGTCGGCCAGCTTGCCCAGCCGGGCGAGCTTCAATTCCTGGTCGAGAAACTCGAGGTCGAAGTCGGCGTTGTGGATGATGAGCTCGGCGCCGCGGATGTAATCGAGGAGCTCGCCCGCGATGTCGGCGAACTTCGGCTTCGCCCTGAGGTCCTCCAGCCTGATGCCGTGAACGCGCGAGGCACCCGCTTCGATGTCGTGCTCGGGATTCACATAGGCGTGGAAGTGCCGCTCGGTGACGCGCCGGCTGACGATCTCGACGCAGCCGACCTCGATGACGCGGTCGCCGAGCTTGGCGTTCAGCCCGGTCGTTTCCGTGTCAAGGACCACCTGCCGGGTCATCCGCGCTTTCCCCTGGAATTCCTTTGTTGGCGAGCCGGTCCGCCCGCTCGTTCTCCGGATGGCCGGCGTGACCCCTCACCCAGTGCCATTCTACGTCATGCGCGGCGGCGATCTCGTCCAGCCGCTGCCACAGATCGAGGTTCTTCACCGGCTTTTTGTCCGCGGTGCGCCAGCCGCGCCGCTTCCAGTCCAGGATCCAAGCGGAGATGCCCTTCTGCACGTACTGCGAATCGGTGTACAGGCGAACACGGCTCGGCCGCTTGAGCGCCTCCAGGGCGCGGATCACGGCGGTGAGCTCCATGCGGTTGTTGGTGGTCGCGGCCTCGCCGCCATACAGCTCCTTCTCTGCGCCGTTCGAGCGCAGCAGCACTCCCCAGCCGCCGGGGCCGGGATTGCCGCGGCAGGCCCCGTCGCTGAAGATCTCGACCACCTCGTCAGCCATGGTGGTTCTTGTGCGAGCGCTGCGGCATCGGCGCGAGCGCGCGGCGCCGGGCGCGCTCCTGGCGCCAGGCCGGAGTCACCAGGCGCATGCCGTGCACCCGCTTCACCGCGCGCACCACGTAGACCCCGCCGGCAAGCGGCCACCAGCGGGCACCCGCGCTCTCCGCGAAAGCGAAGCGCTGCAGCCACAGCTCCTGCCTGAACGGCGGCGCGTAGCAGCCGAACTTGCCCCCGTTCAGCTCGAAGCCGAGCACCTGCAGCCAGTCGCGCAGCCTGAGCAGGCTGATGAAGCGCGCGTCCCAGGGCGGGCCTTGGCGGCGAAATGTGAACAATTGCCTCACGCGCCAGAGCGACAAGGTGTTGAATCCGGAGATGACCACCTGCCCTTCGGGCATCAGCACGCGCTCGACCTCGCGCAGCACTTCGTGCGGGTTGTGGTGGAACTCGAGCACGTGCGGCAGCGCCACCAGGTCGACGCTTTGCGAGGCGAGCGGCAGCTGCAGCGGATCGGCGGCGAGCGCCGCGCCCGGCTCCAGGGCAAGCGAAAAGCGGAACTGGATGCGGTTCTGTCGCAGAAAATCGACCTCGGGTAGGCCGATCTGTACTGCCCTGAAACCGAACACATCATCAACAGCGCTGTCAAACTGGGCAAGCTCCCAGGCTAGGACATAGGAGCCTTGGGAGGTGGCCAGCCACCCGGAAAGCGATGAGCGCTCGCCGTTATACTTCAGCGCACCGTTTTGCAGGAAAGATTGACGGACCATGCTCGAGATCGTCCCGGTCAAAGCGTTCAAGGACAACTATGTCTGGACGCTGCGCAATGCGACGCACGCCGCGGTGGTCGATCCCGGCGAGGCGCGGCCGGTGCTCGACTACCTCGCGCGCGAAACTCTGCAGCTCGCCGCGATACTCGCCACTCACCACCACGCCGATCATGTCGGCGGAATCGCGGAGCTTCTCGAAAAACGCCGCGTTCCGGTCTACGGTCCGCGCAACGAGCCGATCGCGACGCTCACCCATCCGGTTTCCGAGGGCGACACGGTGACGATCGCGGAGCTCGGCGTGGAGTTCTCCGTGCTCGATATCCCGGGTCACACCCGCGCGCACATCGCCTATTATGGGGCAGGGGCGTTGTTCTGTGGCGACACGCTGTTCGCCTGCGGCTGCGGGCGCCTCTTCGAAGGCACCGCGGAGCAGATGTATGCCTCGCTGCAGAAACTGCTTGCGCTGCCGGATGCGACCAAGGTGTACTGCGGCCACGAGTACACCCTGGCGAACATCGGCTTCGCCAGGAACGTCGAGCCCGCCAACAGCGCGCTCGCCTCGCGCGAGCAGCGCGATCGCCGGCTGCGCGAAGCGGGCAAGCCGACCCTGCCGAGCACGCTGGCCGACGAGAAAGCCACCAATCCGTTCCTGCGCTGCCGCGAGCCCGCGGTGGTCGAATCGGTCAACAAATACCTCGGCGCGCGCGTTTCGGATCCGGTGCGCGTTTTCGCCGCCATCCGGCAATGGAAGAACCAGTCTTGAGGAAGATCCTTCTCGCGTTCGTGCTCGGGCTGTTGCAGGCTTGCGCCTCGCAGCAGCCGCTGCCCGAGGCCGAGCCGATGAGCCCGGGCGGCGAGACTCCCGCGCCCCAGCCCGCCGCCGTGCCGCGCGCCGCGGCCCCCGCTTTGCGCGCCCCAGCCCCCGTGCCGCCCAAGTCCGCTGCGCCGGCCATAGCCTTGCCCGACGCGAGCCGCTTGCCGCCTTTCGACGGCCAGCGGGTGGTGGTGGAAGAGCGGCTGCGCGGCGTGATAAAGATCGACCGCACGGTCGCGCCCGAGGACCTGTGGCAGCGCATCCGCCATGGCTTCGCGATCCCGGACCTGAAGGGACCCCTGGTGCGGCGCAAGACCGCCGAGTACGCTGCGGGCCCCGAGTACCTGCAGCGGATACTCGACCGCAGCCGGCTGTACCTGTTCCACATCGTCGAGGAGATCGAGAAGCGCGGCCTGCCGACCGAGCTCGCGCTGCTGCCGATGGTCGAAAGCGCGTTCAATCCGATGGCCTATTCGCGCGCGCACGCCTCGGGCCTCTGGCAGTTCATTCCCGGCACCGGCAAGCGCTACGACCTGAAGCAGAACTGGTGGTACGACGGCCGCCGCGACGTCGTCGACTCCACCAACGCCGCGCTGGACTACCTCACCAAGATCTATGAGATGCACGGTGACTGGCATCTCGCCCTCGCCTCCTACAACTGGGGCGAGAACGCGGTCAAGCGCGCGGTCGCCAAGAACCGCGCCGCAAAGAAGCCGACCGACTACGCCAGCCTGAAGATGCCGAAGGAAACGAGCCAGTACATACCCAAGCTGCAGGCCCTGAAGAACATCATCGCCAACCCCGAGCCGTTCGGGATCGACCTCGACCCGATCCCGAACCAGCCTTATTTCGCGTTCGTCACCGAGACCCCCGACATCGACGTGCAGCTGGCAGCCAGGTTCGCCGAGATGCCGCTCGAGGAGTTCGTCGCTCTCAACCCCGGCTTCAGCCGCCCGCTGATCCGCGCGTCGATGGCGTCGCGAATCGTCTTGCCGGCCGACAAGGTGGAAGTGTTCCATGCCAACCTGGCAAAGCACGACGACAAGTCGCTGGTCTCGTGGCAGGCCTACCAGCCAAAGGAAGGCGAAACCCTCGCGGTGATCGCCAAAAAATTCAACCTCGGCGTGGAGGAGCTGAAGCGCGTCAACGGCATTGCCCCGCGCTCGTGGGCCGTCCTGCGCGTCATGGTGGTCCCGTCCAACGGCAGCGCCAAGCCGGCGGGCGGCAAGCTGCCCGCCCTGATGTATGCGCCGCCGATTCCGGTGCACGGCGCGGTGCGCGGCGTCTACGTAGTCAAGCGCGGCGACAGCCTGAGCTCCATCGCCGCGCGCCACCGCGTGAGCGTTGCCGAGCTGAATCGATGGAATAAGCTCGGTCCCTTCCTGCAGGTCGGCCAGAAAATCCATATAAGAAAAACCGTGCGTTAGGCGCTTTGAGCCAAAAGCCGAACAGACTCTGGCTGCCCCTCGCGGTGGCGCTGCTCCAGGCTTGCGCATCGAAGGAGCTGCCGCCAGAGTTGCCGGCAGCTCCAGCGCCCCAGTCGGTACCGGCGACCCCGCCGCCTGTGTTGGCCCCGGCCCCACCGGCCGACCCGTCCCCCGAGCCTGCGGCCGCCGTTACCCCGCCTGCCGCCACAGCGCCGCTCGACGCTACGCGCCTGCCGCCGTTCGAGGGCGAGCAGCGCATCATGCAGGATCGCCTTCGCAACCTGGCGAAAGTCGACCGCACCGTTGCGCCGCAGGACCTGTGGCAGCGCATCCGCAACGGCTTCGCCGTCCCCGACCTCGACAGCGAGCTGGTGCGCGAAAAGACCAACTACTACGCGGCGCGGCCGGAATACCTGCAGCGCATTCTCAACCGCAGCCGGTTGTACCTGTACCACATCGTCGAAGAGATCGAGAAGCGCGGACTGCCGACCGAGCTCGCGCTGCTGCCGATGGTCGAGAGCGCGTTCAACCCGATGGCCTATTCGCGCGCCCATGCCTCCGGGATATGGCAGTTCATTCCGGGCACCGGCAAGCGCTACGAGCTCGAGCAGAACTGGTGGTACGACGGGCGCCGCGACATCGTCGCGTCCACCACCGCTGCCCTCGATTACCTCAGCCATATCTACGAGATGCACGGCGACTGGCAGCTCGCCCTCGCCTCCTATAACTGGGGCGAAAACGCGGTCGCGCGGGCGATCGAAAAGAACCGCGCGGCGGGCCAGCCCACCGACTACGCCAACCTCACTATGCCCGCCGAGACGCGGCATTACATCCCCAAGCTGCAGGCGCTGAAGAACATCATCGCCAATCCGGAGCCCTTCGGCATCAAGCTCGAGCCGATCCCGAACGAGCCGTATTTCGCCACCACCGATTCCAAGCGCCGCGACATCGATGTGCGCCTCGCGGCCAAGCTGGCGGAGATGCCGGTGGAGGAGTTCATCGCGCTGAACCCTGGATTCAGCCGGCCGCTGATCCGAGCCGCGGTCACGCCGCGCATCGTGCTCCCCGCGGACAAGATCGACGTCTTCCATGACAACCTCACCAAGCTGGGCGAGCGCTCGCTGGTGTCCTGGAAGAGCTACCACCCCAGGAAAGGCGAGACCTTCGAATCGATCGCCAAGAAGTTCGGCATGACCCTCGGCCAGCTGAGGGAAGTGAACGGCATCGGACCGCGCGTGAAGGCGGTTCCCAATTTGATGGTAGTGCCGGTGAGCGGCGCCGAAGCCACGCTGGGCAAGCTGCCGATCATGTACGCGCCGCCGATCCCGGTCGTCGTGCGGCGCATCTTCCACACCGTGAAGCCAGGCGAGACCGGGGCTGCGATCGCAAGGCGCTACCGCGTTTCGGTGGAGGACCTGAAGCGCTGGAACCCGCTTTCCCGGTTCACCCCCGGGCAGAAAATTGCCGTCGAAGTCCGGGCACCGGTCAGGGCAAAGCGCCCGCAAGCCAAAGCAAAAACGAAGCCGTCTAACAAATCAGGCCGTTAGCACGGCACCGAGCAACTCGCGCGTGTACGGATGCTGCGGCTGGCGCAGCACCTCGTCGACCGTGCCGCGCTCGACGATCTTCCCGCGGTACATGACCGCGACTTCATGCGCCAGGTAGTCGACCACCGCGATGTTGTGGGTGATGAACAGGTACGCGATCCCCAGGCGCTGCTGCAGCGAGCGCAGCAGGTTGAGGATCTGCGCCTGCACCGACACGTCGAGGGCGCTCGTCGGCTCGTCGCACACGATGAGCTGGGGGTTTACCGCCAGCGCGCGCGCGATGGCGATGCGCTGGCGCTGACCGCCGGAGAACTCGTGCGGATAGCGGCCCAGGGCCTCGGCCGGCAGCCCCACCTCGGAAAGAAGGTTTCCCAGCCGGGTCATGCGTTCCGCGTCATCGCGTCCGACCCCCAGGCTGCGCATGCCTTCCAGCAGGATTTCGGCCACGCGCAGCCGCGGATTGAGGGAGGAGTACGGGTCCTGGAAGATGATCTGCATCGCGCCGCGCCGCGGACGCATTTCCCTGCGCGTGAGCCCGCTGATCTCCTGCCCGCCGTACCAGACCGTGCCGGAGGTCGGCGCAATGAGCTGCAAAATCGCCTTCCCGGTGGTCGTTTTGCCGCAGCCGGATTCGCCCACCAGCGCAAGGGTGCGCCCTGCGGGCAGGCGCAATGAAATGCCGTCGACGGCGCGTACCTGACCGACCGTGCGCTTGAAGATTCCCTTGCGGATCGGGAAGTGGACCTTGAGGTCTTTCACCTCGAGAACGACCGGCGTTTCAGCCGGCTGAAGGGCAGGCTTGCTCAGATGAACCGGCGCTGTCCGTGGAGCCGCCGGGCCCTCCTCCCTGAGATGACAACGGGCGAGGTGCCCCGTGCTCGGCTCGAGCAGCCGCGGTTCCTCGACGCGGCAGCGGTCGAACACATAGTCGCAGCGGTCCGCGAAGCGACAATGATCGAAGGTTTTTGTCAAAGGCGGTACCTGGCCGCGGATCACGGCAAGCTCTGCGGCGCGCCGCTGGGGCGAGGGCAGCGCTTCGAACAGCTTCTGCGAATAGGGGTGCTGCGGAGCGCGAAAGAAGGCGTCGCGCTGCGCCAGCTCGACGATCTGGCCCGCGTACATCACCGCCACCCGGTGCGCCATCTTCGCGACGATGCCCAGGTCGTGGGTGATGAGCATCAAGGCCATGCCGCGCTCGGCCTGCAGCCTCTCGAGAAGATCCAGAATCTGCGCCTGGATGGTGACATCGAGCGCGGTCGTGGGTTCGTCCGCGACCAGCACCTCGGGCTCGACGGCGAGCGCGCCGGCGATCATCACGCGCTGCTTCTGCCCGCCGGAGAGCTCGAACGGGTACTGGTCGTAGCGCTGCTCGGGCTCTGGGATGCCGACGGCGCGCAGCAAGCCCAGAGCTTTGTCATACGTTTCTTTCTTGGAGCATGGCGCGTGGCGCTCAATCACCTCCTCGATCTGCCGGCCGACGGTGAGCACGGGATTGAGCGCGGTCGAGGGCTCCTGGAAGATCATCGCGACGCGCCGGCCGCGCACCGCGCGCATCGCCGCCTCCGGCAGCCCGAGAAGGTCGACGCCATCCAGGTCGACGCGGCCCGCAACGATCCGGCCGGCCTCGGGCAGCAGGCGCATGATCGACAGCGCGGTCATCGACTTGCCGCAGCCGGACTCGCCGACCAGGGCGAAGCATTCGCCCTTGCGCAGCTCGAAATCGACGCCATCGACGGCACGCACTTGCCCGCCCGTGGTATCCAGAACGGTGCGCAGGTTTTCTATTTTCACATCCGCACCCGCGGATCGAAGCCGTCGCGCACGGCGTCGGCAAAGAGATTGGCGGCGAGCACCAGCACGAACATGAAGCCGAAGGCCGCCGCGAGCGACCACCATACGATGGGCTCGCGCCCCATCTCTAGCCGCGCGGCGTTGATCATCGTGCCGAAGCTGGTGGTGGCGGGATCGACGCCGACACCGACATAGGACAGCACCGCCTCGGCGAGCACCAGCCCGGAGAAGTCCATCACCATCGCGATGATGACGATGTGCGACACGTTCGGAAGGATATGGCGGCTGAGGATGCGCGCGTCGGCCACGCCGAAGGCGTGCGCCGCCTGGATGTACTCGAGCTGCGAGAGCTTGAGCGCCTCGCCGCGCAGCAGGCGCGCGAGCCCGGTCCAGCTGGTGAGCCCGAGGATCGCGCACAGGATCAGCAGCCTGAAGTCGGCGCGCTGCGCGGCGGTGGGGAACCAGTCCGCGTTGCGATCGATCACCACCTGCATCATCAGCACCGCGGCCGCGATCAGCAGGACGCCGGGGATCGAATTGAGCGTGGTGTAGACGTACTGGATGACGTCATCGACCCAGCCTTTGAAGTAGCCCGCCATCACGCCGAGGACCACGCCCAGGGGCAGCAGCACCAGCGTAGTCAGCGTGCCGATGATGAGGCTGACGCGAATCGACTTGAGCGCCTGGTAGAGCACGTCCTGCCCTACCTTGTCGGTGCCGAGCACATGGTAGTTGCGCGCGACCAGCATCACCGGGAGCGCCACCGCCAGGATGACCAGCACCGTCGCCCCGGCGGCGCGCCACGGCACCTCCCGTCGCCGCCGCTGCAGCGCGCGCACCATGAGGCCGATCAGAACGGCTGCCACGGCGACGATGAGCAGCCCCAGCCCGACACTCGCGGCGATATCGCGCGGCTTCTCGCCCTCGTCCTGGAGATGGCTGCCGCCATAGCGCAGGCGCGGGAACTCGCGCACCGGTTTGCCCTCGGGCCCCTCGATCTGCTCCCTGGAATAGAGCCGGGTGGCGAGCGGCGCTGAATAGGTGCGCTCGCGCCGCTCGCGCAGACTGCGCAGCGAGAGATCGAGCACCGACAGCACCTCCGGCGAATACGCGCTGGCAGCTCCTTCGAGGCGCGGCCGGAAATGCAGCGAATCGGCGAGGCCGATCACCACGTAGCAGGCGAGGACCACGCTCGACACCACCGCGGCCTTCGACTGGAACACCCTATTCCAGGGCGCGGCGAGGTGGGGCTTGCGGCTGCAATACCAGCCGTACGCGACAATCATGGCGAGCAGCAGCCATAGCAGCACATCCGTCGCCAGGAAAACGGGCAGGAACGGCATCTATTCGAGTCTTATGCGTGGATCGACCAACGTATAGGAGAGGTCGGTGAGCAGCAGGCCCAGGATGTAGAGCACTGAGCCGATGAACACCATCGAGCGCACCACGGCGAAGTCCTGCGCCTGGATCGCGTCGATGGTATAGCTCCCCAGCCCGGGAATGCCGAAGAACGATTCGGTCAGCAGGCTGCCCATGAACAGCAGCGGGATCACGACCACCACCCCGGTCAGGATGGGGATCATGGCGTTCTTCAGCACATGGCGGAACAGCACCGCGGATTCCGCCAGCCCCTTGGCGCGCGCGGTGCGCACATAGTCCTTGCCCATCTCCTCCAGGAACAGTGTGCGGTACCAGCGGCCGCCGGAGCCGATGCCACCGACCACGCCGATGAGCACCGGCAACACCAGGAACTTGGCCGCGTCGAGGCCTCCGGCGTAGCCCGAGATCGGCACCAGGTGCCAGAGCTTCGAGGCCACGTACTGGCCGCCGATGATGTAGAACAGCGTCGAGATCGACATCATCGCCACGCACACCACCACGCCCCAGAAATCGAGATAGGTGGCGCGGAAGAAGGCCATGAACATGGCGAAGCTGATGTTGACCGCGAGCCCGACGATCAGCATCGGGATCGCCAGCGCCAGGCTCGGCGCCCAGCGCATGCGGATCTCGTGGGCGATGTCGCGCTTGTCCTCCGCCGCGCCGAAGTCGAAGGCGAACAGGCGCACCGACTTCTCGTAGAAGATCGTCTCGGTGAGCTTTTGCACTCCGGATTTTCGGCTGTTGTAGAGCAAAGGCTTGTCGTAGCCCCGCTCGGCCTTCCATTTCTCGATTGCGTCGGGCGTGATGCGCTTCGCGCCGAGCTGCATGCGCGCCATGTCGTCGGGGGTGTTGACAACAAAAAACAGCAGGAAAGTGATCAGATTGACGCCGATCAGGATCGGGATGGCGTACAGGACGCGGCGAACGATGTACGCCAGCATCAGCCTGCGGGCCGCGCGGCCATGCGCTCGCGCCGTCTGTAGCTGACAACTGCCGGGATGGCTGAAAGAGCAAGGACCAACACAATCAATCCCACTGGCCACAGCACAGGTCGGTTCCACTCGCGCCGCAGCGCCGCCCGCTTTTCCACGTCGAGCTTGAGGTACTTGATGCCGTTGCGCGCCATGTTGTTCGGCTTGTCGTTGGCCAGCCAGACATGGCGCAGGCTGTAGTCCTTGGGGTGGGTGCCCCACACCCAGGGCGCGTCGCGGCGCGCGATCTCGACCATGCGCTCGATGATGCGCTGGCGCTCGGGCGAGTTCGCCATGTTCTTCATCTTCTCGAACAGCGCGTCGTATTCCGCGTTGACGTAGTTGGCGGCGTTCTCGCCCTGGCTCCTGGCGCGGCTTTGCGGGCCATGGAGCAGGAACAGGAAATTTTCCGGGTCCGGATAGTCGGCGTTCCAGCCCAGCCGGAAGATCTGCGTGGTGCCCTTGCGGATTTTCTCCTGAAACCGGTTCCAGTCGGTGGTGCGGATCTCGAGCTGCAGGTCGAGCTTCTCGAACTGCCGCCGGTACCAGTCGAAGGCCGACTTGTCCCCCGGGCCGCGCGCCACCGTGTCGAGATAGAGCACCAGCGGCTGGCCCGATTTCGCGTCGCGCCCCCCGGGATAGCCTGCCTCGGCCAGCAGCTTGCGCGCGACCTCGATGGACTTGCGCCGCGGCTTGTCGCCGGTCCAGTCGTACACGTGCGGGTTGATGCCCTCCCTGCCCTCACGGTAGCCGAAGATGCCGGGGGCGATCGGCCCCTGCGCCGCGATGCCGCGGCCATTGGCGAAGATGCTGATCTGCTCCTCGACATCGAAGGCGATCGAGATCGCGTGCCGCAGCTTGCGTGCGCGCTCGGCCGGCTCTCCACTCTTCTGTCCGCCGACCACCGGGTCGTCCCAGTTGAAGGCGACATAACCGGTCGAGGTCGCGACCGAGGTGGTAAGGCGGATGCCCTTTTCCTCCATCTCGGCGCTGACCGTCGAATCCCCTTCCAGGGAGACGCGCACCGCCTGGTCGAACACGTCGGAGCTGATGGCCGAGATGTCGTAGTAGCCCTGCAGGAACTTGTTCCAGTAAGGGATCATCTCCTTCTCGCGGCTGAAGACGACGCGGTCGACGAACGGGATCGGCTGGCCTGCATCGGCCAGCAGCCCTGCCTCCGCGTCGCCGCGCTCGCCTTCGCTCGGGTAGGTCTCGCCGTGGAAGTTGGGGTTGCGCTCCAGCACCATGCGGGCGTTCGGATTGTTCTCGGTGAGCATGTAGGGTCCGGTCCCGACCGGCCACCAGTCGAGCGTGAAGTTCTTCTCCGCCATCCCGGGCTGCTCGAAGAACTTCTCCGCCTCCCAGGGCACCGGCGCGAAGAACGGCATCGCCAGCCAGTAGACGAATTGCGGATAGCTGCCGTTCAGCGTGACGCGGAAAGTGTGCGAGTCGACGCGCTCCACACCTTTCAGGGGATGCTGGCGCAGATCCAGCCAGCCTGACGAGCTCAGCTTCTTGAGTCGTTCTGCATATTGACCCATCCCGACGATGTACTCGGCCATCAAGCCGAAGATGGGGGAGTGCAGGCGCGGGTGAGCGAGGCGCTTGATCTGGTAGATATAGTCGTCGGCCGTCAGCTCCCGCGTACCCAGGGGAAGCTCGTAAGGGCTCCCCAGCTTGCCGATCCTCGATCCTGAAAGTTCGTGATTCGCTGCCACAAACCCCGGATGCGGCTGGTAGCGGATGCCGGGCCGGATGCGGATCTCATAGACGGTGAACTTGCCGCCTTCGATGAGGCGCGGCATCGGCACTTCTGTCGCGGTCAGGGGAATGAGCTCGTAAGGCCGCTTCAGGTAGTGGTATTGCAGCGGCGGCTCGTACACCTGCTGCGTGAAGCGCGCTTCGTCTTCGGTGTAGGACTGCACCGGATCGAGGTGCTTGGGGCGCTCGGCGAATGACGAATAGAGGATGTTCTTGCCGCGCTCGGCCGCGGGGTAAGGATCGTTCCATACCTCGCCGCAGCCGGATAGAAACAGCAGGAAGATCAGGAAGATGCGCACGCGGCGGACAGTATAATCTGCGACATGGGCCTGCTAGCTGGCAAGAAAATCCTGGTCACCGGCTTGCTGAGCAACCGCTCGATCGCCTATGGCGTCGCCAAGGCGGCGCGCCGCGAAGGCGCCGAGCTCGCCTTCACCTACCAGAACGAGCGCTTCAAGGAGCGGGTCGACGACTTGGCGCGCGAGCTCGGCTCCGGGATCGCCCTGCCCTGCGAAGTCACCAGCGACGCTGAAATCGATGCGTTGTTCAAAGAACTGAAGAAGCAGTGGGAAGGTCTGGACGGCCTGGTGCACGCCGTCGCCTTTGCGCCGCGCGAGGCGATCGCCGGCGACTTCCTCGACGGCATCTCGCGCGCGGCATTCGCGCAGGCGCACGACATCTCCGCCTACAGCTTCCCCGCCCTGGCGAAGGCGGCGCTGCCGATGATGCATGGCCGCCGCGCGGCCCTCGTTACGCTCACCTACCTCGGCGCGGCGCGCGTGGTGCCGAACTACAACACCATGGGGCTCGCCAAGGCGAGCCTCGAGGCCGCGGTGCGCTACATGGCTTCGAGCCTCGGGCCGCGGGGAATCCGCGTCAACGGCATCTCGGCCGGGCCGATCAAGACGCTCGCCGCCGCCGGCATCGGCGGCTTCGGCAAAATCCTGAAGTTCGTCGAGGAGAACGCGCCTTTGCGGCGCAACGTCACGACCGAGGACGTGGGGAATGCCGCGGCCTTCCTGCTGTCGGACCTCGCGGCGGCGATCACCGGCGAGATTCTCTACGTGGACGCCGGCTTCAGCCACGTGATGGCCGGAATCGGAGCTACTTCTTCTCCAGATTCGCCGGGTTGACCTCGATATCGGCCCGCCCGCGCAGGCTGGCGACATAGGCTTCGTACTGTGACGCGCCCATGAGTCCCGCAAGGCGCTGCGCGTTCTGCGCATCGAGCTCCTTGGTGTCGGCGTCGATGACCTTGGAGATACGCAGCAGCAGGTAGCCCGCCTCGGGCACCGGCATGCCGATGTACGCCGGCAGCTTGGCTACGTCGGCGGCGACCACCTGGCGCAGCACCTCTGCAGGCAGGCCTTGCGCGTTGCGGCGCGATACGGTGCGCGGCGCGCCCCACTTCAGCCCCGCATCGTCGCCCTTGCGCAGCTGCTCGAGCTTCGCCGCGCCGTCCTTCTCGGCAAGCGCCGCCGCCTCCCGCCGGCGCAGCATGTCGGAGATCTCCTCCTTCACTTCGTCGAGCTTTCGCTGCGCCTCGGGCTGGTGCTGGACCACCCGCGCCGACACCAGCGTGTTCGGCGCCACCTCGATGGCGTCGGTATTGCGCTTGTTCTTGAGCGCGTCAGCAGAGAAAAGCGCGGCGAGGAGCCTGGGATGGTCCAGCGCGCCGAGCTCCTGGTTCGCCGACTTGCCGATCCAGGCGGTGGTCTGCACCTGCAGGCCGAAGCGCTCGGCGGTCGGCTTCAGGCTGTCGGGCTGCTCGTAGACCATGTTGGTGAAGGTGTCGGCGGCCTCGGTGAACTTTTTCGCGCCTTTCTGCCGCGCCAGCTCGGCGCTGAGCTCCTTCCTCACTTCGTCCAGCGAGCGCGCCTTGCCACCCTGGATGCCGGACACCCGCACCAGATGGAAGCCGAACTCGCTCTGCACGACCTGCATGTCGTTCTGATTGAGCTTGAAGACCGCGTCCTCGAAGGCCTTCACCATCGCGCCGCGGGCGAACCAGCCCAGGTCGCCGCCCTTTTCCGCCGAGCCGGAGTCGGTCGAATGCTTCTTCGCCAGCTCGGCGAATCTGCCGGGCGCCTTCTTCAGCTCCGACAGCAGTTTTTCCGCCTCTTCCTTCGTGCTTACGAGGATATGGCTCGCGCGGCGCTGCTCCTCGATGCGGTACTGCGAGGCGCGCGCTTCGTAGGCCGCCTTGAGCTCCGCGTCGCTCACCGTCTCGGAGCGCGCCAGGTTCTCCGCCGACAGCACGAGGTACTCGGCGCGCACGCGCTCGGGAGTGCGGTAATCCGCCTGGTGCGTGTCGTAATGCGACTTCACCTTCGCCTCGTCGAGCGTCACCTGGGCCAGGAACTGCTGCGCCGGGATGCGCACCTCGGACACTTCGCGCCGCTGCGCCTCGAGCGCGGCGAGCCGCTCGGCGACGTTGCGTGGGGCGATCGCCGTATCGGCGATCGACCCCACCAGCCGCGCGAGCGGCAGCTGCGACTGCAGGTCGGCGACGTTGCGCTGATCGGTAGTGCCGCGGCTCGCGAGGTAGGCCGAATAGAGCGCCGGGGAGAACTGGCCGCTCTCCTGGAACTCGGGCGCGTTGGTGATCGCCTCGATGACCGCCTCGCGGCTCATGAAGAGGTGGGCCTTCGCCGCCTGGCTTGCCACCAGGCGCTGCGCGATCAGCGAATCGAGCACCGCGCGCCGTGCCTCCGGGGTGTCGGCGGCGGCGACGTCGAAGGCGCCGCCGAACATGCGCCGCAGCTGGTCCTGCTGCGCGCGCAGCTGCTCGCTGAGCTCGCGCTGCGAGATGTCGAGGCCGTTCACGCTCGCCACGGTGTCGCGGCCGCCGCCGAAGCGCGTGTAGGACTCGATGCCCCAGGTCATGAAGGTGATCGCGATCAGCCCCAGGAAGACCTGGGTGATCCGCTTGTGCTTCTGGAAGAAATCAAACATTAGGGAAAATCCTGCCGCAACGGATCTGAATTTCGAGGCCGGATTTTAGCAGGTAGGATGGAACTCCTCCGAGCTTCACCCTCATTTCACCTCTACCAGGCCGACGCCGTTGACGGTGCTGGTGGCGATCACCGGATTGCCGTCGGGCGTGACGTCCATCTTGCGCACGATGTAGCCGCCGGAAGGAATCGCCGAGGTCTGGAACCTCTCGGTCTTCGGATCGAAGCGAACGATGGTGTTCGGGCGCGTGCCGGACTCGCTGTACCAGACCGCGCCTTGGTAAACACGATGCCGTAGGGCTCCGACTTCGGCCCGCCCGGGGAGGGCCACTCGACGACTTGCCCGCCCGGGTTGGGCAGCGGCCGCGAGCCCGCGATCGGCACCTGCCATTCCCGGATCGCCACCTTGGCCGGGCCGGGAATGAGGGGTTGGCGTCGGGCTTCGTCTTTTCGGGAAAATTCGCGGCCAGATAGCATGCGCGCGGTAAACTGTCCGGATCAAGCGCGCTGCGTCCTGTAGCGCGGAACAAGGAGGAGGCTCTTATGGAACGACTTTTCGCCAGCACCATCGCATTGTTGCTGCTTGCTGCCTGCTCGTCGATGCCGTCGTGGGTTCCCGGGAGCGGCTGGACCACGCTCATCGACGGCGACAAGGGTCTCGAGAACTTCGATCGCGTCGGCGACGCGAACTGGCGCACGCAGGACGGCGCCATCGTCGCCGACAAGGGCAAGGGCGGCCACCTGGTGACGAAGAACTCCTATAAGGATTTCCAGGTCCGCGCCGAGTTCTGGGCCGACCACAACACGAACAGCGGCCTATGGATACGCCTGACAGATCCTACGGACGTCACTAC
>DASQGB010000466.1:0-8553 GCA_035632815.1 Burkholderiales bacterium
CATGCCCTGCAGCACGGACTGCTGGCGCAGCTGCAGGCGCAAGCTGTTGCGCTGCGAATGCGAGGAAAGCGATGTCATGTCGACGGCGGATTCTAGACCCTTGACCTCAGTCAAGGCCGCCCGGGAAGGCCGATTCTTACCATAGCGATCCCGCACAGGAGGTGATCCCCATGGGCACCGTCGAACCTCAAGTCGCCACCGACGCACAAGCACAAGTGACCGACGGCTTTCAGCTGGTCATCGATGCCCTCAAGCTCAACGGCATCGACACGATCTACGGCCTGCCCGGCATTCCGATCACCGACCTGACCCGCCGCGCGCAGGCCTCCGGTCTGCGCGTGCTCTCGTTTCGCCACGAGCAGAACGCCGGCTATGCCGCCTCGATCGCCGGCTTCCTGACGCAGAAGCCGGGCATCTGCCTCACGGTGTCGGCGCCCGGCTTCCTGAACGGCCTCAACGCGCTCGCCCACGCCACCGTTAACTGCTTCCCGATGATCCTGATCAGCGGCTCGAGCGAGCGCGAGATCGTCGACCTGCAGCAAGGGGATTACGAGGAGATGGACCAGCTCGCCATCGCCAAGCCGGTCGCCAAGGCCGCCTTCCGCGTGCTGCACGCCGAGGACATCGGCGTCGGCATCGCGCGCGCCATCCGCGCCGCGGTGTCGGGCCGCCCGGGCGGCGTCTATCTCGATTTCCCGGCCAAGCTTTTCGCCCAGAGCATCGACGCCGCGGCCGGGAAGAATTCGCTGATCAAGGTGGTCGATCCTGCGCCGAAGCAGATTCCAGCGCCCGACGCGGTGAAGCGCGCGCGCGAGCTGCTGAAGAGCGCGAAGAAGCCGCTCATCATCCTCGGCAAGGGCGCCGCGTACGCCCAGGCCGACGCGGATATCAAGTCCCTGATCGAAAAAACCGGCATCCCCTACCTGCCGATGTCGATGGCGAAGGGATTGCTGCCCGACACGCATGAGCAGTGCGCTTCCGCCGCCCGCTCCTTTGTGCTGCCCGAGGCCGACGTGGTGATGCTGATCGGCGCCCGCCTCAACTGGCTGCTCTCGCACGGCAAGGGCAAGACCTGGGGCGGCAAGGGCCACAAGGACTGGGGCGGCCAGAAATTCATCCAGATCGACATCTCGCCGCAGGAGGCGGACAGCAACGTGCGCATCGACGCTCCGGTGGTGGGCGACATCGGTTCCTGCGTCTCCGCGCTGCTTGCCGGCATCGGTTCCAGCTGGGCGAAGCCGCCGGCGGAGTGGCTCGACGCAATCGCCGAGCGCAAGGACAAGAACATCGCCAAGATGGCCGAGACGCTGGCCAAGGATCCGAAGCCGATGAATTTCCACAGCGCACTGAACGTGGTGCGCGACATCGTCAAGGCCAACCCGGACGCCATCCTCGTCAACGAAGGCGCCAACGCGCTCGACTTCACGCGCAGCATCGTCGACATGTACAAGCCGCGCAAGCGCCTGGACGTCGGCACTTGGGGCATTATGGGCATCGGCATGGGCTTTTCAGTCGCGGCCGCCGTGGTCAGCGGCCAGCCGGTGATCGCGATCGAGGGCGACAGCGCCTTCGGCTTCTCCGGCATGGAAGTCGAGACCATCTGCCGCTACAACCTGCCGGTCTGCATCGTCATCATGAACAACAACGGCGTCTACCGAGGGACGGACGTCAATCCCACTGGCGGTCCCGATGTGGCGCCCACGGTGTTCGTCAAGGGCGCGCGCTACGACAAGGTGATGGAGGCCTTCGGCGGCGTGGGTGTGCATGCCACGACCCCGGCCGAGCTGCGCAAGGCAATGGAGGAAGCCATCCGCTCGCGCAAGCCGACGCTGATCAACGCCGTCATCGACGAGACGGCCGGCACGGAAAGCGGCCGCATCACCAGCCTCAATCCCAGCGCGAAGAAAAAGTAGTTTTTCCGGAGGGAAAAGAATGGAAGCACTCAAGGGCGTCCGCATTCTCGACATGACGCATGTCCAGGCGGGACCAACATGCAGCCAGCTCCTCGCCTGGATGGGCGCGGACGTGATCAAGTTCGAGCCGCCGCAGGGCGACGCGACGCGCGGTCAGCTGCGCGACGTGCCTAACGCCGACAGCTTGTACTTCACGATGCTCAACTGCAACAAGCGCTCGATCGTCGTGAACATGAAGAGTCCCGACGGCAAGACGGTGTTCGTCGATCTGCTCAAGAAGTCGGACATCGTCATGGAGAACTTCGGCCCCGGCGTGCTCGACCGGCTCGGCTTCACCTGGGAGAAGATCCACGAGATCAATCCGAAGATCGTCATGGGGTCGATCAAGGGCTTTGGCTCGAGCGGGCCCTATGCGGACTTCAAGGCGTACGAGAACGTGGCGCAGGCGATGGGCGGCTCGATGAGCACGACCGGCGTGCCGGATGGGCCTCCTTTTGTGACCGGCGCGCAGATCGGCGATTCCGGAACGGGTCTTCACCTCGCCGTGGGGCTGCTCGCCGCGCTGAATCAGGCGAACCGCACCGGGCAGGGCCAGTACGTCGAGGTCGCGATGATGGACGGAGTCATGAACCTCTGCCGCGTCAAGTTCCGCGATCACCAGCGTCTCACCCGCCAGGCGATGTCCGAGTATTCAGTACCGACCTACCAGGGTATGGGGGACGTGCCGCGCGCAGGCAACGATTCAGGCGGCGGCCAGCTCGGCAACGCGGTGCACTGCAAGCCGCACGGCGCCAACGACTGGCTCTACGTGGTCGTGCAGGAGGCGGTGTGGGAGGACCTGGCGAAGCGCATCGGCCCGGAGGTCGGGGTTCCCGAGCTCGCCAGCGACCCGCGCGTCGCCAGCATCGGCGAGCGGCGCAAGAACCAGCAGCTCGTGTGGACGCTGCTCAACAAGTTCGCCGAGAAGTACACCAAGCGCGAGCTGATGGCGATCCTGAACCCTCTCGACGTGCCGTGCGGGCCGATCATGAGCACCCAGGATCTCGCGACCGACGAGCACGTGAAGGGCCGCGACATGTGGGTCGAGCTCGACCATCCGCAGCGCGGCAAGTGGTTCAACGTCGGCATGCCCATCAAGCTCTCGGCCTCGCCCGCGCAGATCAAGCGCAGCCCCACCCTGGGCGAGCACACCGATGAAGTTCTGCGCGAGGTGCTCAAGTATGACGACAACAAGATCAAGTCGTTGAAGCAGGCCGGTGCCTTCTCCGCGCCGCCAAAGAAGGCGGCGTAAATGAGAATCGCGATCGTGGGGCAGCAGGATTTCGGAAGAGCGGTGCTCGAGGCCTTCCTCGGGCGCGGCGACGAGGTTGCGGGCGTGTTCTGCGCGCCTGAGAAGCCCGGCGCGAAGGCCGACGCGCTCAAGACCGCCGCGCAGGAGAAGGGCGTCCAGGTGTTCCAGTTCGCCTCACTCAAGAGCGAGGAAGCGAAAGCGGCGATGAAAAAGCTCGATGCCGAGCTCGGAATCATGGCATTCGTGCTGCAGTTCGCGCCGCAGGATTTCGTCAACATCCCGAAGCGCGGCACCATCCAGTACCACCCATCGCTCTTGCCGAAGTACCGCGGTCCCTCGTCGATCAACTGGCCCATCATCCGCGGCGACACGAAGACCGGCCTCACGATTTTCCGCCCCAACGACGGCCTCGACGAAGGTCCGGTGGTGCTGCAGAAGGAAACGCCAATCGGCCCGGACGACACGCTCGGCACCGTGTACTTCGACCGCCTCTTTCCGATGGGCGTGAAGGCGATGCTCGAGGCCGCCGACCTGGTCGCCGCGGGCAAGCACCGCGAAAACGCGCAGGACGAGTCCCTGGCGTCCTACGAGGGCTGGTGCCGCAAGGCCGAAGCGCGCATTTACTGGACGCAGCACGTCGATTTCATCTACAACCTGATCCGCGGGTGCAATCCGGCGCCCGGCGCCTGGACCACGCTGAACGGGAAAGAATTACAAATTTTCGATGCGCGCAAGCACCCGGTGCGCACGTTTGCCGCAGTCCAGGGAAAGATCGGCGAAGTCGTTGCAGTCACTGACAAATCCTTCCAGGTGACCTCGCAGGGCGGGCGCATCGAAGTGCTGCGCGCCAAGCTCGCCGACGGCAAGAAAGTCGCTGCCGCGGATCTGCTTTCCGCGGGCGAAATCAAGACCGGCGCCCTCCTCGGCACCTGAGTCGGCAGCTGGAGCTCCCCGTTGTTGACCAGCCTATGCTGGACTGCAACAATGCGCCTCAGACTGCTGTTTCAAGGGGTTGTGCCGCGCTCGCCGCGCCCGCCGCGTAGCGTAGAATTTTTCGGCGCGCTTTCGCTCGACAGCGCGGAACAAAGGGGAGAGGGCGCAGCATGAAATCCGGTTTGTGGACCTGACACAGATTCTCGAGATCGCCACCTGCACCGACCCGGGCATGGTGCGCTCGCACAACGAAGATTCGATCGCCGCCGATCCTGCCACCGGCCTGGTGGTGCTGGCCGACGGCATGGGCGGCTATAACGCGGGGGAGGTGGCGAGCGGCATGGCGACGACGGTGATCATCACCGAGATGCGCCAGGTGCTGGCCGGCGCCAAGCCGCACGACGTCGACCAGCGCACCCAAGAGGAGGTCGCCGCGCGCCTGGTGCGCGAGCAGGTGCTCAAGGCGAACACCTCGATCTACGACGCCGCGCAGAGCCAGCCGCAGTACGCCGGCATGGGCACCACGCTGGTGGTGTGCCTGTTCTTCGACAACCGCATGCTGGTGGCGCACCTGGGCGATTCGCGCCTCTACATGCTGCGCGATGGGAATTTCAGTCAGGTGACGCGCGACCACTCGCTGCTCCAGGAGCAGATCGACTCGGGAATCATCACGCCCGAGCAGGCGAAGAAGGCGGCGCACAAGAACCTGGTGACCAAGGCGCTGGGCATCGATCCTACGGTCGAGCCCGAAATCCACGAGTATTCGACAAAGCCGGACGACATCTACCTGCTTTGCTCCGACGGGCTGTGCGATATGGTCGACGACGAGGACATCGGCATGACGCTGCAGGCGCTGGGCGCCAACCTCAAGCTTGCCGCGCAGCAGCTGGTGCAGATGGCCAATGACAACGGGGGGCGGGATAACGTTTCGGTTATACTCGTGCGCGTCCTCCGGGAATACCCCGGCGCCCGCGGCGTCATGGCCAAGGTGTTCGCGTGGCTAAAATAACCTCCTCCAGGGGTGAGCTATGGCGAAACTGATACTTAGCATGGATGGGCTGGTGCTCAAGGAAATCCCCTTGACGAAGGAGCGCACCACCATCGGCCGCAAGCCCCATAACGACATCCAGATCGACAACCTCGCGGTGAGCGGCGAGCACGCCGTGATCGTTACCATCCTGAACGATTCGTTCCTCGAGGACCTTGGAAGCACCAACGGCACGGTCGTCAACGGCAATCCGATCAAGAAGCATTTCCTGCAGAACAACGACGTCGTCGAGCTCGGCAAGTACAAGCTCAAGTTCGTCGGCGAGGCGGCCCCTGCCGCTGCCGGCGAGAAGGCCGATTTCGAGAAGACCATGGTGCTGCGGCCCTCGACGATGAAGGCCGCCGCGGAGCAGGCGCGAGCGATGGGCGGCGGCGCGCAGGCGGCGGTCGCCGCGCGTGCGGCGGCAGCTCAGCAGGCGGCGGCGAGCGCCGCGGCAACCAGCATCGCCGACAAGGACACAAGGTCAACCCCGGCGGCGCCCGCGCCTGTAGCGTCTCCCGCGCCCGCAGCCAGGGCGGGGCAGCCGCTGGGCGCGATCCAGCTGCTCTCCGGCGCCAATGCCGGCAAGGAGCTTGAGCTGACCAAGCCGCTCACCACCCTCGGCAAGCCTGGCGTGCAGGTCGCCGTGCTGACGCGCCGACCGCAGGGCTATTTCATCACCCACGTCGAGGGCGCGAACCGTCCCACCGTCAACGCCCAGCAGATCGGCGCCGCGCCGCACGCCCTGAAGGACCATGACGTGATCGAGCTCGCCGGCGTCAAGATGGAATTCTTTCTGAAGGGCTGACCTGAAACAGCACATCGTAACTAGGCCTTGCGATCACGCTGTTCTTCGCCATACACGCCGCCCAGTGGGACCAGGTCGGCGCCATCACCCAGCTAGACAGCATCAACTACGGCGTACACTGCGATGGGCGACGCGGTGATGTCGCCTCGCGGCTGGAGGGCTTCAGGGAAGTGGACCGCATCAAGTTCTTGAACCGGACCCGGGGCGCGTACCGCGTGCGGGTCGCGGCGTTCGACGGGAGGTAGGCGCCATGCGCCTGCGCGTCCTTGGATGCTCCGGCGGAATCGGCGGCCGGCACCTGCGCACCACGTCTTTCCTGCTCGATGCCGACATCCTGATCGACGCCGGCAGCGGCGTCGGCGACCTGACCCTCGCCGAGCTGTCGCGCATCGACCATGTATTCGTCACGCACTCGCATCTCGACCACGTCACCTCGATTCCGTTTATGGTCGACACCGTTGGCGGCATGCGCGCCAAGCCGCTGGTGGTTCACGCCGCGCCCGCCACCATCGAGATCCTGCGCAATCATCTTTTCAACTGGGCGATCTGGCCCGACTTCGCAGAGATTCCGACCCCCGAGGCCCCGTTCCTGCGCTACGAGGAGATCGAGGTGGGCACCACCGTCGAGCTCGACGGGCGCAGGATCACCCCGCTGCCGGCGAAACATACCGTTCCCGCCGTCGGTTACCACCTCGACAGCGGCGCCGCCAGCCTGGTGTTTACCGGCGACACCGGACCGAACGACGCGCTGTGGCGCGCCGTGAACCGCATCGCCAACCTGCGCTATTTGATCATCGAGACCGCGTTCTCGAACAAAGAGCGCCATCTGGCCGAGATCTCCCGCCATCTGTGCCCCGCGACGCTCGCCGAGGAGCTGGCGAAGCTCGAGCGCAACGCTGAGATCTACATCACCCACCTCAAGCCGGGCGAGATCGAGCCCACCATGCTCGAGATCGAGGAGTGCGCGGGCAAGTTCAGGCCGCAGATGCTGCAGAACAATCTGGTGCTGGAGTTCTAGTGAGCGCGGCTCGCCTGCCGCGCGCGACGGTTCAGGAATTGGGCGCTCTGGCGCCGCTCGCCGGGCTGTCGCGCGACCGGCTGACCGAGCTTGCCGACTTCGCGCTCGTCGAGCGCGCTCCCCGCGGCAGCAATCCTCTGCAGGAGCGCCCCGCCTCGCAATCGCTGTTCCTGCTGCAAGGCGAGCTGCTGCTCGCCTATCAGGGGGGCGGCACGCTCGTCGTGGTCGGCGGCAGCGAGGACGCGCGCAACGCGCTCAACCGCCAAAAGCAGCGTGTGGAGCGCGCCAAGGCGATCACCGATGTCGACCTGCTCGCCATCGACGACGAGATGCTCGATATCCTCGCCACCTGGGACGAGGTCGCCGCGGGCGGCGAGGGTGCCTCGCCCATGGTGCGAGCTGTGCGCCTCGACGCGCGGCTGATCGGCGGCGCGTTTTCCCTCGGCAACCTGCGCAGCGGGGCTTTCGCGCAGCTGCCGGCCGCGCACATCGACGAGCTGCTCAAGCGCTTCGAGCGCGTCACCGCGGAGCGCGGCGACACGGTGATCCGCGAAGGCGGCGAAGGCGACTACTACTATGTCATCGAGTCGGGCCGTTTCCAGGTCGAGCGCCTGGTCGGCGGCGCCAAGGTCGTGCTCGCCGAGCTGAAGAGCGGCGATGCCTTCGGCGAGGAAGCGCTGGTCTCGGAGGCCAAGCGCAACGCTACCGTGGTGGCGGTGAGCGAGGGTCAGCTACTGCGCCTGGGTCGCGGCCATTTCAACGAGCTGCTGCGCGAGCCCCTGCTGCGACGGGTAGCTTTTAAACAGGCGGCCGAGAAGGTGCGCCGTGGCGCGCTGTGGCTCGATGTGCGCTATCCCTCGGAATACCAGTACGACAAGCTGCCGGGCGCCATCAACGTGCCGCTGTCCGAGGTACGCAACATGTTCGCGGTGCTCGACCGCTCGAAGGAGTACGTCGCGTACTGCCAGAGCGGCCGGCGCAGCGCCGCGGCGGCGTTCCTTTTCGCACAGCGCGGCTTCGGCGTCTGGCTGCTGGAAGGCGGCCTGAAAGCTGCGGAAAGATCGGCCTGAAAACGGTAAAAAGTCTTTGTAAATCAGAGCTTCTCGAGCTATTATGAAAGCCAAGCTAGAACACCCGCGGCAGGAGGTAGGGATGAGCGCAGTCCTGAGTCATCAGGCGCCGTCGCACACCGACGTCGGCGCCCGCCTCGCATTCCAGAAGCAGCTCCAGGCGGTCACGAACAAGATCCACGCCACCAGCAACGTCGACGAGATCATGCTCGAGGTGAGCGCGGACGTGTGCGCGCTGTTCAACGCGGACCGGCTCACTATCTACTCGGTAGGCGAAGACAAGCAGGCGATCGTCTCCAAGGTCAAGACCGGGCTCAACTCGTTCAAGGACCTGAAGCTGCCGATCGCGGAGCATTCGATTGCGGGCTACGTCGCGCTCGCGAAGAAGACGATCAACATCAAGGACGTTTACGACGAGGCCGAGCTGCGCTCGGTCAACCCCCACCTGCGCTTCCTGCAGGAGGTCGACAAGCGCACCGGCTACCGCACCAAG
>DASQGB010000467.1:0-4051 GCA_035632815.1 Burkholderiales bacterium
CTCACCACCTCGACCGGAATCGCCTGGTCGGCGTTGGTGAGCAGGGTCACCTCCGAGAGCAGCGGATGCACGCGCGTCACCTGTCCGACCACGCCGGCCTCGTCGGTGACCGCGCTGCCCGGGCGCACGCCGTGCCGGGCGCCGCGATCGATGAACACCTTGTGCGAGTAAGGATCGCGCCCCGCGTAGAGCACTTCAGCGGGCATCGGGCGCATCTCCGGCCGCTCGGCAGCGCCGATCAGGCGCCGCAGCTGCGCCGCCTCGGCCTCGGCCGCCTGGTAGCGCTGCGCGTCCTGCGACAGCGCGAGCGCCTTGGAGCGCAGCGCGGCGTTGTCTTCCATCAGCTGTGACTGGGTGGAGAAAAAGCTGCCCACGGACAGCAGGAGATCGATCGGAGCGGTGGCCGCGCGCTGCATCGGGTAGGCGGCGAGCGCGAGCCAGCTTCTAAGCCCTTCCACGTAGCGAAATCTTGCATCGACCACCAGGAGCCCTAACGAGAGCGAGGCGAAGAAGAACAGCCTTACGAGCGGCGCCGGCCCCCGTTTGAAGAAGGGCGGGGGATTGTGTTCCATCCCCCCGGCGCTCAGTCGTTGGTGAAGATCGGGCCGAAGTGCTCCATCTTCTCGAGTGCCTTGCCCGATCCGCGCACCACGCAGGTGAGCGGGTCATCGGCGACGATCACCGGCAATCCGGTTTCCTCCATCAGCAGCCGGTCCAGATCGCGCAGCAGCGCGCCGCCGCCGGTGAGCACCATGCCCTTTTCCGCGATATCGGCCCCCAGCTCGGGCGGCGTCTGCTCTAGCGCCGACTTGACCGCCGAGACGATCTGGTTGAGCGGCTCGGTGAGCGCCTCCAGGATCTCGTTGGAGGAGATGGTGAAGCTGCGAGGAATGCCTTCGGCGAGATTGCGGCCCTTGACCTCCATCTCGCGCACTTCGCTGCCCGGGAACGCCGAGCCGATCTCCTTCTTGATCATCTCGGCGGTGGTCTCGCCGATCAGCATGCCGTAGTTGCGGCGGATGTAGTTGATGATGGCCTCATCGAACTTGTCGCCGCCCACGCGCACCGAGCCCGAGTACACCATGCCGCCGAGGGAGATCACGCCGACCTCGGTGGTGCCGCCGCCGATGTCGACCACCATCGAGCCCGTGGCGTCGGCCACCGGCAGGTCGGCGCCGATTGCCGCGGCCATCGGCTCCTCGATCAGGAACACCTGCCCGGCGCCTGCGCCGATCGCGCTCTCGCGGATGGCGCGCCGCTCGACCTGGGTCGAGCCGCAGGGCACGCAGATGATGATGCGTGGGCTCGGCGAGAACAGCTTGTTGTCGTGGACCTTCTTGATGAACTGCTTGAGCATCTGCTCGGTGACGGTGAAGTCGGCGATGACGCCGTCCTTCATCGGCCGGATGGCGATGATGTTGCCCGGGGTCTTGCCGAGCATCATCTTGGCTTCCTTGCCTACCGCCTGGATGGTCTTCTTGCCGTTCGGGCCGGCCTCCTGTCGGATGGCGACGACCGAAGGCTCGTCGAGAACTATGCCTTTGCCGCGCACGTAGATCAGCGTGTTCGCAGTGCCGAGGTCGATCGCCAGGTCGTTGGAGAAGTAGCTGCGAAGGAAACCGAACATGGGCAAGGTTCTAGCCTTTTCCGTTTCTTAACCGGGCCTTAGGCTACCGCCCGGACCCTTGGAAATGGCCGCTATGATACGCTAACGATGCTTCGGGAGATAAGGTATTCCTCCCGGAGGCCCCCAGTCCGAAAGCAATGTCGCTATCCCACGACGACGTCCGCCGCCTCGCGCGGCTCGCCCGCATCGCGATCAGGCCCGAGGAATCCGCAGCCGTGGTCGAGCGGCTGAACCGGGTCCTCGCCCTGATCGACCAGATGCGCGCGGTCGACACCTCCGGCATCGAGCCCATGGCGCATGCCCTGGACGCGCATTTTTCCGGCGGCCAACGGCTTCGGCCCGACGCGGTGACCGAGTCCGACCAGCGCGAGCTTTATCAATCTGTCGCTCCTGCGGTCGCAGAGGGGCTTTACCTGGTTCCCAAAGTCCTTGAGTAGCTTGCTGAACGCGACCCTGACCGAGTTGTCGGCGGCGCTCGGCGCGAAGAACGTCTCCTCCGTCGAGCTGACGCGCAGCTTCCTTGAGCGCACAGCGCGGCTCAACGGCGAGCTCAACGCCTTCATCACCGTCGACGAGGAGCGGGCGCTGGCCGACGCGCGCCGCGCCGACCAGCGGCTCGGCGCGGGCGGCGCGCAGCCGCTCACCGGTATCCCCATCGCGCACAAGGACATCCTCTGCACCCGGGGGCTTGCGACTACCTGCGGCTCGAAGATGCTGGAGACCTTCAAGAGTCCTTACGACGCGCATGTCATCGAGCAGTTCGACCGTGCAGGCGCCGTGCTCCTCGGCAAATGCAACATGGACGAGTTCGCCATGGGCTCGTCGAGCGAGACGTCGTATTTCGGCCCGGTGCGCAACGCCTGGGACAAGCGCCTGGTGCCCGGCGGCTCCTCGGGCGGCTCGGCGACGGCGGTGGCGGCGCGCATGGCCCCGGCGGCGACTGGCACCGACACGGGCGGCTCAATCCGCCAGCCGGCAGCGCTCTCGGGTGTCTGCGGTCTCAAGCCGACCTATGGCGTAGTGTCGCGCTACGGCCTGGTGGCGTTCGCCTCATCGCTCGACCAGGCCGGACCGCTCGCCAAAAGCGCCGCCGACCTTGCCCTGCTGATGAACGTGATGGCCGGTTTCGACGCGCGCGACTCGACCAGCTTAGAGCGGCCGAAGGAAGATTACAGTCGCTACCTCAACAAGGAATTGAAGGGAGTACGGCTTGGATTGCCGAAGGAATACTTCGGCGAAGGGGTCGAGCCGGACGTGCGCAAGGCGCTCGACGAAGCCGTGCGCTGGTTCGTGGCCCAGGGCGCGCGCGCCGTGCCGCTCGAGCTGCCCAACACCGGGCTCGCCGTGCCGGTGTATTACGTCATCGCGCCCGCCGAGGCCTCCGCGAACCTGGCGCGCTTCGACGGCGTGCGTTATGGCCACCGCGCCCGGGAGTTCGCCGATCTGGATGAGATGTACTGCCGCACGCGTGCCGAGGGCTTCGGCGCCGAGGTGAAGCGGCGCATCCTGGTCGGCACCTACGTGCTCTCGCAGGGCTATTACGATGCCTATTACCTGCAGGCGCAGAAGGTCAGGCGGCTCATCGCGCGCGACTTCGCGCAGGCCTTCGAGCGCTGCGACCTGATCCTCGGCCCGACCTCGCCGAGCACCGCGTTCGCCATCGGCGCCAAGGCCGACGATCCGGTGCAGATGTACCTCAACGACATCTTCACCATCCCCGCGCCCCTCGCCGGCCTGCCGGCGCTGTCGATTCCCTGCGGCTTCGACGGCAAGGGGCTGCCGGTCGGGCTGCAGCTGACGGGCAACTATTTCTCCGAGGCGGCGCTGCTTGGCGCCGCGCATCGCTACCAGCAGGCAAGCGACTGGCACCTGCGCGTGCCGAAGGAAACGCCGCTATGAAGAAGCTGATGGCCTGCGCGCTGCTCGTCTGCGCAGCGCAGACGGCTGCTGCGCAGGAGAAGGCCGAGACCAAGGAGCTGATCGGGCAGATGGGCGGCCGCAACGCGCTCCTCGTGCTGCACGCGAGCCAGCGCTCCGACGGCGGCTGGCAGCTCAGCGGAGAGTATCTCCTGCTGCCGACGCTGGTGCGGCGCTTCCTCGAAGGCGAGCGAAGCCCGGAGATCGGCGTAACCGAGCTGAAGGAAGGCACAACCCCAATCCTTTTCGGCAGGCCGCCGACCGGTGAGCTGCGCGGCAGCTGGCGCGCGGGCCAGTTCAGGGGGATGCGCTACGGCCCTGGCGGACAGGAGCGCGAGCGCTTCGAGTTCAGCGAGGAGTTCCCGTCGATGGAGGGCTACAGCGCCAGCGTGCGCTGCGAGACCACGGAAGGCCGTTACGCCGCCACGCTCGCGTACGCGGTGGAGAACGGCAGGCTGAAGTCCATCGACTGGCGCTCGAAAGTCGCCCCCAGCGGCCACGCCTGCG
>DASQGB010000468.1:0-5781 GCA_035632815.1 Burkholderiales bacterium
GCAAGAAGAAGACTCGGTAACGCCGCGCGGCGAAAAGGAACCGGACGCGAATCCCGGCTGATAGGCACAGCTTTTCCACAGCCTTGTCCACATAAATAGCGAATCACCCATGTGAAGCAATCCGTTTCGCCTTAGCGTGCAAACTCGCCGCGCCCCCCCTTACGCGGCTAAAGCCCCGCCCTCCCTCCCCGGACCGGGGCTTTTTCTTTTGCACACTTGATTCGATTTCCTTCAGCTTGCCGAGGATCTCCGCCTGCTCTCGAGTCATCGTCGTTATGTACGGTACCGCACAGGACGTAGACCCAGAAAGGAAATTACAAGCTTAGATCCTGTAAATACAAGGACATGCCAATTTGCATTAAAGCTGTTTCTCATATAGGGTGCAGGCCCTATGAAGGCGCAGCGCGAAACCACCGTCCTGTTTGCCGGCGTGGCGGGCAGCACCCAGCCGTCGGTCGACCAATGCATCGAGACGCTGCGCCAGGCGACGGAGCTGAGCGGCGGGCGTGTACTGAAGGCGAGCGGCGACGAAGTGCTGGCGCTGTTCCCGTCGCCGGACGCAGCGGCGGGCGCGGCGTCGCGCATGCACGTGTACGTCGAATCGCTCGCGCAGCTGCGCGAGAAGCCCGCGGTGCGCATCGGCTTCCACAGCGGACCGGTGGCCCAGCGCGAGAACGACGTCTTCGGCGACACCGTGAATCTCGCGCTGCGCCTGGTGGAGGAAGCGGCGCAGGGCCAGATCGTGACGTCGCAGGACACCGCGTCGCGGCTCAATCCGGTGATCCGCAATTCCATGCGCGCGCTGCGCTCGATCAGGGTGAACGGCAAAGGCAAGGAGCTGGCGCTTAGCGAGCTCCTCTGGCGGCAGGACAGCGGCGCCCCCGAGGTCCCGCGCGGCGCGCCGCGGCGCTCCCCCGCCACGCTGCACCTCAACTATCGCGGCACGAGGATCGTGCGCCGGCGCGGCAACGACACGCTGGTCATCGGGCGCGACGAAGGCTGCGACGTGCTGATCGGCGGCCCGGCGGCTTCGCGCCAGCAGTGCACCATCGAGCGCCGCGGCGACAAGTTCGTGCTGCGCGACCACAGCACCAACGGCACCTACGTCACCGTGGAAGGAGAAGGCGAGCTCAAGCTGCTGGCGCAGGAGCTCACCCTGCGCGCGCGCGGCTGGCTCGCGTTCGGGCAGCCGCGCCTGCTCACTTCCGAGGTGATCGAGTATTTTTGCGACTGAGGGGACGAAGCGGCCGCGCTAGCCGGTAGGCAGGCGCTGCGGATCGTTCCACAGCGGCATGCAGCGGTGCGCGAGCTCGTATTCGCGCAGCAGCTCGGCGTAGCGGCTCTCCGGATCGGACGCGACTTCCCAGCTGCAGCCCGAGACGCGCTCGCTGTTGTAGGCCCGGGCCTGCAGGTGCTGCCCCAGGGCCGTGCGGATGGTCGCCGCCTTGCCGTAGTAGACGATGCCGCCGGCCTGCCACAGCGCGAAGACGCCGGCTGCTTCCGGCGCCGCCGAGACCAGCGAAGATGTGAACGGCACGCTGGCATTGTTGATCGACATGCTGCCCTCCTGAGGTCGACCCATCCTACACCACAATTACTTGTCGACGAATCGCTACGCGCGGGAAAAGCCTGCTTGATTTCAGTCGATTAAGCGACGCCCGCAGCAGGCACGCGTGTTGCAAATGCAGGGCATGGCAAAAACGTTCAGCAGAGGTGAGTGATGCCAGTCAAGCCCAACGGCGCGTTGTGTGGAATTCGCGAGCAGATCGTGGAAGACCCGGCGACCGGGTTGATCCTGCAGTTCGAATGCGAGGACGGCCGCACGCGCCTCACCATCTGTGGGCGCTCGCTCACGCTCGGCAACCGCGAGATCCTGTTCGACGGTGAAGGCAGGGAAGTGGCGGCCGGGACGCTGGTCGGCGAGTTTCGCAAGCCGTCCTGGCTGAAGTCGGTCTAGTCCTCTATCTCTCGAGCAGCTTCGCGAGCCAGACCCGGACGTCCGACTCGCCGCTCGAGGGCAGGTTCATGCAGCGGTCCCGCAGGTTGCGCAGCGTGTGCTCGATCATGCCGCCGCGGTGCTCGGGCGCAAGCCCGTCGAGCGCGCGGCCGAAGGCGTGGGCGAAATGCCGCTTGTCGAGCACGCCGTGCTCGTGCAGCGTCTCCACCAGGACGATGTTGGCCGCGGCGAGGCCGGCGAGGGTCTCGAGCAGCGCGTCGAAATCCTCGTGGCCGGGCTTAATCCGTGACCTCTACCCGGGCGAGGTAATCGGCGAGCTGCGAGCGCAGGTGCGCGATGCGCAAGGTGCTGGCTTCGTCGGCCGCCGCCTGGATCTCCTCGCCAAGCACGGTCAGCTCGGTGACACCGAGCACGCGCGAGAACGAACGGATGTTGCGCCCGACGCTGCGCACTCCCGCCAGGTCGCCCGAATGCAGCGCGCGGCCCAGCTCCTCGAGGTCGCGGCGCCGGTTGTCGAGGAAGCCGGGCACCAGCTCACGCAAGCCGGCTTCGACGCGCAGCGGGATTTTTTCATTCATACGGCGTTGGCAGGCAGCGTGCGCCACAGCGTGGCGAGCAGGACATCGATGTTCACTGGCTTCGCGATGTAGTCGTTGGCGCCGGCATCGATGCATTTCTCGCGGTCGCCGAGCATCGCCTTGGCGGTCACCGCGATGATCGGCAGCGTGCGGTAGCCCTCGAGCTGGCGCACGATGCGCATGGTGTCGAGGCCGTCGAGGCCCGGCATCATCACGTCCATCAGCACCGCCTCGACGTCGCCGGTGTGCTTGAGCACCTCGATGCCCTCCTTGCCGCTCTCGGCGTGCAGCACGGTCATGCCGTGCGCCTCGAGCGCGCTGGTCAGCGCGAACACGTTGCGGATGTCGTCGTCGACCACCAGCACCTTCCTGCCGGCGAGCTCGGCCGAGGCCCGCGGCGCCACCTCGAGCGCTTCCAGGCTCGACACCGGAGCCGGCGAAGGCTCGGCTGCGGGCAGGCTGTCGATTTCCGGGATCTGCGGCTCGGGGGAGGACCGCGGCTCGCGGTAGGGCTGCAGCTCCGCGGCCGGCCGGTAGGCGAGCGGCAGGTACAGCGTGAACGTGCTGCCGTGGCCCGGCGTGCTGGCGACACGGATCTCGCCGCCGAGCAGGCGCGCGAGCTCGCGGCTGATCGACAGGCCCAGGCCCGTGCCGCCGTACTCGCGGCTGGTGGTGCCGTCGGCCTGCTGAAAGGCCTCGAAGATCAGGCGCTGCTTGTTCGGCGGGATGCCGATGCCGGTGTCGATCACCGAGAAGGCCATCACTTCGCCGGCCTGGTCGAGCACCGGATGGCCCGGGCTCCAGCCCTCCTCGGCCCGCCCGATGCGCAGCGACACCGAGCCCTTGCTGGTGAACTTGAAGGCGTTCGACAGCAGGTTGGTGATGATCTGCTGCAGGCGCTTCGCGTCGGTCTCGGCCGACGCGGGCAGGCTGGGGTCGAGCTCGACCGCGAACTCGAGCCCCTTGTCGCTCGCCATCTGGCGGAAGGTGCGCTCGACGTATTGCGAGATGTCGGCGAAGCTCTCCTGCGCGATGTTGAGGGTCACGGTGCCCGACTCGATCTTGGCGAGATCGAGGATGTCGTTGATCAGCGCGAGCAGCTCCGCGCCCGAGGAGTGGATGGTGCGCGCGAACTCGACCTGCTTCGGCGTCAGGTTGCCGCCGACGTTGTCGGCCAGCAGGCGCGCGAGGATCAGCAGGCTGTTGAGCGGCGTGCGCAGCTCGTGCGACATGTTGGCGAGGAACTCGGACTTGTAGCGCGAAGACAGAGACAGTTGTTCCGCCTTCTCCTCCAGCGCCGAGCGTGCCTGCTCGATCTCGCGGTTCTTGAACTCGACCTGGCGCATCTGCTCCGAGAGCTGGCGCGCCTTCTCCTGCAGCTGCTCGTTCGCGGCGCGCAGCTCGTCCTGCTTGGATTTCAGCAGCGCCTCGGACTTCTGCAGGTTGAGCGCCTGCTGCTCCAGGCGGTCGTTGGTCTTCTTCAGCTCCTCCTGCTGCGCCTGCAGCTCGGCAGTCAGCGACTGCGACTGGTGCAGGAGGTACTCGGTCTGCATGTTGGCGGCGATGGTGTGCAGCACCACGCCGATCGACTCGGTGAGCTGGTCGAGGAAGGTCTGGTGAATGTCGCTGAACTTGCTGAACGAGGCGAGCTCGATCACCGCCTTCACCTGGCCCTCGAACAGCACCGGCAGGATCACGATGTTGACCGGCGCGCCCGAGCCGAGCGAGGAGCCGATGCGGATGTAGTCGGAGGGCGCGGCTCCGAGCACGATGCGCTTCTTCTCGAAGGCGCACTGGCCGACCAGGCCCTCGCCGAAGGAGATCTTCTTCGGCAGGCTCTTCGAGTGGCGCTGCGCGTAGCCCGCCAGCAGCTCGAGGGTCGAGTCGCCGCTGCGGTGGTCGGCGACGTAGAACGCCGCCTGCTGCGCGTTCACCAGAGGGGTCAGTTCACTCAATATCAAGCGAGACACCGTCACCAGGTCCCGATGCCCCTGCAGCATGCGCGTGAAGCGCGCGAGATGCGTCTTGAGCCAGTCCTGCTCGGTGTTCTTGCGCGTGGTGTCCTTGAGGTTGCGGATCATCTCATTGAGGTTCTCCTTGAGATTCGCCACCTCGCCCTGCGCCTCGACCGTGATCGAGCGGGTCAGGTCGCCCTTGGTCACCGCGGTGGCCACCTCGGCGATCGCCCGCACCTGGGAGGTGAGGTTCGCCGCGAGGCGGTTCACGTTCTCGGTGAGGTCCCGCCACAGCCCGGCCGCGCCGGGCACGCGGGCCTGGCCGCCCAGTTTGCCTTCGCTGCCCACCTCGCGCGCCACGTTCGTCACCTGCTCGGCGAACGTCGCCAGCGTGCCGATCATGGAATTGATCGTGTCGGCGAGCGCGGCGACTTCGCCCTTCGCCTCCACGGTCAGCTTGCGGTCGAGGTCGCCGCTCGCCACCGCCGTCACCACGCTGGCGATGCCGCGTACCTGGCTGGTGAGGTTGGCGGCCATCGAGTTGACGTTGTCGGTGAGGTCCTTCCACACGCCGCCGACGCCCTTCACCTGCGCCTGGCCGCCGAGCTTGCCTTCGGTGCCGACCTCTTTCGCGACTCGCGACACTTCGCCGGCGAAGGCGTTCAGCTGGTCGACCATGACGTTGACGGTGCTCTTCAGCTCGAGCAGCTCGCCTTTGCCGTCGACCGTGATCTTCTTCGACAGGTCGCCGCGCGCCACCGCCGTGGTCACCTCGGCGATGTTCCTCACCTGGCCGGTGAGGTTCGCGGCCATCGAGTTGACGTTGTCGGTGAGGTCCTTCCACACGCCGGCGACGCCTTTCAACTGCGCCTGGCCGCCGAGCTTGCCGTCGGTGCCGACCTCTTTCGCGACCCGGGAGACTTCGCCGGCGAAGGCGTTCAGCTGGTCGACCATCGTGTTGATGGTGCTCTTCAGCTCGAGAATCTCGCCCTTGACGTCGACCGTGATCTTCTTCGAGAGGTCGCCCTTGGCGACCGCCGTGGTCACCTCGGCAATGTTCCTCACCTGGCCGGTGAGGTTGGCGGCCATCGAGTTGACGTTGTCGGTGAGGTCCTTCCAGGTGCCGCCCACGCCCTTCACGCGGGCCTGGCCGCCGAGCTTGCCCTCGGTGCCGACCTCGCGGGCGACGCGCGTGACCTCCGCCGCGAAGGAGCGCAGCTGGTCCACCATGCTGTTGACGATCTTCGCCGTGCGCAGGAACTCGCCCTTCAGCGGACGCCCGTCGATCTCG